>JAZUPA010000075.1:0-28953 GCA_045604945.1 Acutalibacteraceae bacterium | reverse complement strand
AGCTATGAGGAATTCAGGCAGGTCATTATGGATTTTGAAGAGGCGATGAAGCCCTTCCAGACCATGACCACCATTGCCCATATTCGCAACACCCTCGACACAACCGATAAATTCTATGATGCTGAGCAGATTGAACTCAGCAAACAGGGTCCGCTGCTTGCCGTGCCTATGATGGGTTTCTACAAGGCTGCGCTTGCAAGCAAATTTGCATCGGAGATGGAAAAGGAATTCGGAAAGGAGCTTATAACAAGCATAAAGCGCGATGTTTCATCCTTTAACGTAAAGCTTGTTGTTCTGATGCAGAAGGAAGCAATGCTCTGCAACAGATTCCAGAAGCTTATCGCAAGCGCACAGATCGAATTTGACGGCGAAAAGCGCAATCTTTACGGTCTGCAGAAGTATTTTGAGCATGATGACCGCGAGGTAAGAAAGGCGGCTGCCAAAGCATATTCAGGCTTCTACAAGGAGCACGAAGCAGAGCTTGAGGAGATTTTCGACAAGCTTGTCAAAATCCGCCACAAGATGGGCAAACGAATGGGTTTTGATAACTACATACCCTTGGGCTACATCAATCAGGGCAGAAGCGACTACGGACAGAAGGAGGTCGCTGCATTCCGCGAGCAGGTGCTCCGCGAGCTGACGCCATTCTGTCAGACTCTTTATGAATTGCAGGCAAAGCGTCTGGGCATAGACAGCGTGAAATTCTACGATGAAGAGAGAATCTTCCCCGACGGCAACGCAAACCCCATCGGAACAGAAGATGAGCTTGTGGAAAAGGCTCGCGTGATGTATCACGATTTAAGTCCCGAAACTGCCGAGTTTATCGATTTCATGATAGACCACAGGCTCATGGACCTTACAAACCGTCCCGGAAAGGCTTCAACAGGCTACATGACAATCCTTTCGGATTATCTTGCACCTTTTGTATTCTCCTGTTTCAACGGCACTGCAGGCGATATGCAGGTGCTCACCCATGAGCTGGGTCATGCCTTTGCAGGCTACTGCGCAATGCGTTCCCAGCCTATTTCCACCTACTGGTCATCAGCAACCGACATTGCAGAGATTCACTCCATGACCATGGAGCAGTTCTGCTATCCTTATGCTGAATCCTTCTTTGAGGAGAACGCCGATAAATTCCGTTTCTCACATCTCCAGAATGCTGTTACATTTGTGCCTTTCGGAGTAGCGGTTGACGAGTTCCAGCACATTGTTTACGAAAACCCGAAGCTTACACCCAAGCAGAGAACCGCTGAGTGGCGAAAGCTTGAGAAGAAGTATATGCCCTGGCGCGACTGGGACGGCGACGAGTTCTTTGAAAAAGGCGGCTGGTGGTATCATAAGATACATATATACCTCTATCCGTTCTATTATATCAACTATACCCTTACGACCATGGGTGCGCTTGAACTGGGCGCCCGTGCAGTACAGGACAAGGAAAGAGCATGGAACGATTATCTGACACTCTGTAAGGCGGGCGGCTCCCTTAATTATCTGAGCCTGCTGAAAACCGCAAATCTGTCGGTGCCTTTTGAGAAAGGAACAGTTGCCAGAGCTACTGAGCATGCAAAGAAAGTTCTCCTTGAAACAAGCGAAAAGTTCGCTTCTGAGGAATAAAGAGAAATCCTCTCCCGATTTTTCGGGAGAGGATTTAAATTGTGTTTTTATTCTGCGGCGGAGAGGGTGTGTTTTACTCTGTCAGACTCCTCTGCTCTTTTTGCATCGTTGAAACGGTCAATGGTACCTACGAGGTAACCTGTGATTCTGCGGATTCTCTCGAAATCGACGCCTTCGCCGACCTGCTTTACATTATTCTCATTAACGGTAACGTTCATTATTAAATCCTCCTTTTAGGTTATAAATCAATTATTCAAGACCAACATGGTGGGGCATGTTGGGGTACATCTTGCGAAGCTCACGGAGCTTGTTTTCGTCAACAGGCTCGCCGGCTTTTCTGCCGCAGCGGGGACACTCATCGCCGATAACGCCTGTGTAGCCGCAGACGGGGTCACGGTCAACGGGGTGGTTGATGGAGCCGTAGCCGATGCCTGCTTCCTTCATGCAGCGAATGACGCTTTCAAATGCGTCGATGTTGTTGCAGACGTTGCCGTCAAGCTCAACGTAGCTGATGTGACCTGCGTTGGTAAGTGCATGATAAGGAGCTTCGAGCTGAATCTTCTTATATGCATTGCAGGGATAGTATACGGGGACATGGAAGGAGTTGGTGTAGTAATCTCTGTCGGTGATGCCCTCGATCTTGCCGTACTTCATCTTGTCGATGCGGACGAAACGACCGGAAAGTCCCTCTGCAGGAGTTGCGAGGAGGGTGAAGTTGAGCTTCAGCTCCTGGCTCTTGTTGTTGAGGTACTCTCTCATGTGGGTGATGATCTCAAGACCCAGCTTCTGGCTCTCTTCGCTTTCTGCGTGGTGCTTGCCAACAAGTGCAACGAGGGTCTCAGCCAGACCGATGAAGCCGACGGAGAAGGTGCCGTGCTTCAGGACTTCAGCAACGCTGTCGTCGATATCAAGGCTGTCGGAGTCGATCCATACGCCCTGACCCATGAGGAAGGGATAGTTTCTGACCTTCTTGGAGCACTGGATTCCATAGCGGTGGAGAAGCTGACGGCAGCAAAGCTCAATTCGGCTGTCAAGAATAGCATAGAACTTGCCGATGTCGCCATCTGACTCGATACCTATTCTCGGCAGGTTGATGGATACAAAGCTTAAGTTGCCTCTGCCGCAGGTGACTTCTCTGGTGGGGTCATAGACGTTGCCCATAACGCGGGTACGGCAGCCCATGTAAGCGACTTCGGTGTTGTAGTCGCCTTCCTTGTAATACTGGAGGTTGAAGGGTGCATCAAGGAAAGAGAAGTTGGGGAAGAGTCTCTTTGCGGAGACCTTCATAGCCAGCTTGAACAGGTCATAGTTGGGATCGCCGGGGTTGTAGTTGATGCCTTCCTTGACCTTGAAAATCTGAACGGGGAAGATGGGAGTCTCGCCGTTGCCCAGACCTGCATCTGTTGCCATGAGCAGGTTGCGGAGAAGCATACGGGACTCGGGAGAGGTATCAGTACCGTAGTTGATGGAGGAGAAGGGAACCTGTGCGCCTGCTCTGGAGTGCATGGTGTTGAGGTTATGAACAACACCTTCCATTGCCTGATATGTTGCGTGATCGGTCTCTTCCCATGCGGTCTGCCATACTACTGCGTGGGTCTTGTTGATTTTCTCAGCATCGTACTTACCCTCAAGGAGAGTGAGCAGCTTTGCGCCGAATTCGTCCTTGTTGCTGAGGGAGGGAACGATGTCGAGCTTTTCCTTCAGATCAGCGATAACAGCATCGATCTCAGCGGCTTCGGCATCGAAGCGGTACTCAAAGAAGCGGCGGAATGCCTTCCAGTACTCCTTTGTAAAGGTAATGGCAACACCGGGTGCCATGGAATAGTCGAAGTTGGGGATACTCTGACCGCCGTGCATTTCGTTCTGGTTAGCCTGAACAGCGATGCAGGCGAGAGCGGCATAGCTGCCGATGCCCTGGGGCTCGCGAAGGAAGCCGTGACCTGTGGAGAAGCCGTTCTTGAAGAGCTTTAAGAGGTCTATCTGGCAGCAGGTTTCGGTAAGGAGATAGAAATCCTTGTCGTGAATGTGGATATCACCGTCGCGGTGTGCGGCAGCGATGTCCTTGGGGAGAATGTAGTGGTCAACGAAGTACTTTGCACTCTCGGAGCCGTACTTGAGCATGGTACCCATGGAGGTATCTGCGTCGATATTTGCATTCTCTCTTTTGATGTCAGCATCGGCTGCATCGGTGAAGGTCAGGTCTGAGAAGACCTGCATCAGATCAGCCTCGGTCTGACGGGTCTTTGCGTGCTCTGCGCGATAGAGGATGTATGCCTTTGCGGTTCTTGTAAGACCTGCCTCGATGAGGGTCTCTTCAACATAGTCCTGAACCATTTCAACGGTGGGAGTAGAGTTGATGGGGAGCTTGTTGATGACGGTCTCGGTCAGAGCCTTGAGCTGACCGACGGTAATATCGGTCTCGCCTGTGGCTTCGCATGCCTTGCGGATTGCTTCCAATATCTTGTTAGTGTTGAAAATTACGGTCTCGCCGTTTCTCTTCTTGATGAACTTAAGCATTATGTATCAATTCCTCAATTCCAATTTTCTCTTCTGCTCCTTGGCTGCGCGCAGAAAGGACGCAATGAGACTGTCGGAGCGTTTCATAGTGTACCACACTATATAGGGTAATTCAAGTGTAATGCACAAAATATTGTGTTAATAAATTTCTTTTGGCACATCATACAGTTAGCACTGTCGGTATTTGTTGAAATCGACACAACGGCAAAAACTATTTGTAATATACTGTCGGATAATTACGATACAGGGGGATTCCAATATGGAAATATATATTAAAAAGCTGTATTCCCTGAGGAATACAGCTTTTTGAGTTTAAACGTTTACCACAATATATTGTGGTTGCATAAATTTACTTTTTTGAGCTTTTTCTCAGTTCCTTGTTCTCATACTGCCTCTTGTCGGCGAGGGTGAGCTGAGAGGTAAGGGATACGGAGGGGGAGCAGATGAATTCGCAGTAGCCTATGCTCATCTCAAGTCGGTAGGGCTGCTTTGAGGTTTCGTTGTATTCCGCCTGGAAGGCCTCTATGCTGTGAAGTACATCGTCAGCAGTTTCGCCCTCATCAAGAATAGTGAACATTGCAAACTCATCGCCGCCCATTCTGGCGCTGACGGTGGGCATTGAACGGGAAATGCTCAGTGAAGCTGCTGCTGCACGGATAGCATCGTCTCCGCAGCTGTGACCGAGATTGTCGTTTGTCTGCTTGAGGTTGTCAAGGTCACCGTAGAAGATTACCGCACGGTGTCCGATATAGGAATTATCCTTGACTATCTCCCCTGCGCACTCATAGAAGCCGCGGCGGTTATAGAGCTTTGTAAGGTCATCGGTGACAGACATCAGACGCATGGTGTCTGCGGCGTGGTTAAGCTCCTCAAGCTGCATGTTGAGCTTGCCGATGAGGGAGGTGATGCGCAGAGAGGAGGAAAGCTTCACGGTAACATCCTGTATATAGTAGAACTCGTTGAAATCAGCTTCGGTGATAAGGAAGCCGTAGTGGACGTTACTGTGGACAATGGGGGTAAGGACAGAGACCGTGTTGGTGACATGAGCGTTGTTGTCGCACATTTCCTCAAATATGCACTTCATCGGCACAAGACGTGTGGAGTCAAGCTGTATATTGAATCTCTTTCCGAAAGCAACGCAGAGCTGCATTGAATCGGGGTATTTCCATGTCCAGAAGCTGTTGCTTTCGCAGGGGGTGGGGTAGATGTAAAGGCGGCTTGAGCTGATATTTGCAACGGAAAGCTCGCCGAAGACATCCTCATAAATATCTGAATAACGGGATTTTGAGAAATCCTGAAGCATGCTGTTGGAGAAAACAAGCATATTGAGGCGCTTGTTGTTGAGCTCATATTCGATGTGAGCGGCACGCTTGGAGACAATGCGCATTGTCTCGCATTTTGCAAGAAGAAGCTTGTGAGCGGCTTCGTCGTCAGGGGTGCATTTTTCTGCAATGGCGAAAAGCTTTGTGCAGATTTCGCTCATTCGGGGGACCGGGATCGGGAAATAGGGGTCGGTTTCGGTGATGCCTGCAGAAATTCTGCTGATAAGCTCGTTGGTCAGCCCTTTTGCGCCGGGCTGGCAGATGGCGGTGAAGAATTCAAGAAGAATCTCCTTGAAGTAGTTGGTATGTCGTGCTGCCATGGGAGAGCCGGCATAGATATCCAGCAGGTCATTCATAAAGGAATCGGAAAGCTTTTCGGGATCATTTTCAATATCGGTGACCCGGTCAGAAGGCTGACAGCCGCAGCTTTCGCGAATGATAAATTTTGAAGGAAGCACGACATCCTTGCTGGAGTTGCCCGAGAGGGTATCCAGCATGAGCTTGATGCCGTAGTAGCCGAGGTGCGAGGGGTCGGCGCGTACGGTGCTGAGGGAGGGGGTGAAGCTTGCGGCGGCAGGAATATCGTCGTAACCGCACAGCTGAATATCACGGCCGACAGAAAGTCCCTTCTTTTCTGCAAAATCGAGACATGCCGCTGCCATTTCGTCGTTGGCGAAGAAAAATGCATCAGCCTTGCGAAGATTTCGCTCGATGAAGGTCTCAAGAGAGAGCTGGCGATGACGGGCAAAGGTGCCGTAGTGAACGAGAGAAGGGTCAAAAGCGATGCCGTTGCGGATAAGGGTATCCTTATAGACAGAAAGACGCATCTCTGCATCGGCATTTCCCTTGGGACCTGAAATAAAGGCGATCTTCTTTGCTTTATGTACCTTTATAAAGTGCTCAAGAGCATCGCGCACGCCCTTCTGGGCGCTTACGCTTACGCAGGGTCTGCCTGCGGTCTTGACGGCGATGGTGACCATGGGTATCCCATCAAAGCACTGCAGGAATTTTTCAAGCCTTTCGCTGTCGATATGACAGGCAATGGTACCGGCAGAGACAACAAGCCCATCCAGTCCAAGCTCCCTGGCAAGCAGAAATACAGCGGAATAATTGCTCGAAAGAACATCGTTCAGGTGATTGTGGGAGGGAGGATCGAGATATCGACCGGGTATAATTATCAGGTCGACATTCATTTCCTTTGCTGCGATGGTGGCACCGCGGCATATTTCCTTGGTGTGAAAGTCCTCGAGGTGGCTGACAAGTAATCCTATCCTTGGTCTTCTGCTCATGATATCGCCTCTTTTTTGGAAGTGATTCGCTGGAGTAAAAGGGAATTGCTCAGTTCTTTTCGCCGACTATCTGTACTTTAAGAAGGTTTGTGCTGCCTGTGGTGGCAAGGGGAATGCCTGCAACGGTAACAACGCAGTCGCCGTTGGTGACATAGCCGTTTTTCTTTGCGCAGTCGACGGCATGGGAAAGAAGCTCGTCGGAGGTGCGCTGATATTTGGTCATTACGGGTATTACGCCCCAGGAAAGCGAGAGCTGATGATAGGTGCGCTTTTCTGGGGTTGCTGCAATAATGGGGGTCTGGGGACGGTATTTGGAAACGTTTCTTGCAGTGCCGCCGGACTGGGTGATTGCTATAATTGCCGCGCAGGAGAGGTCGTGGGCGGTGATGCAGGCTGCATCGCACACTGCGTTTGTAATATCTTCCTTGTCTCCCTTTATAAAGGTGAGAGCCTTGTACATCTTCATTCTGAAAGCGTCGTTTTCAGCCTGTGTGCATATCTCCACAAGGGTCTTGACTGCTTCTTCCGGGTAAGCGCCGACTGCACTTTCGCCGGAGAGCATGACTGCGCTTGTGCCGTCAAAAACTGCGTTTGCAACGTCGGTAATCTCTGCTCTTGTGGGTGTGGGGTTGGTTATCATGGATTCCAGCATCTGGGTAGCGGTGATGACCATTTTGCCTGCGCTGTAGCAGCGGTGAATGAACTGCTTCTGCAGACCGGGAAGCTCCGCAAAGGGAACCTCAACGCCAAGGTCGCCGCGGGCGACCATGATTCCGTCGGAAAGGGACAGGATCTCGTCAAAGTTGCGGACGCCCTCGCTGTTTTCTATTTTGGAAATAACCTTTATGTTTCTGCCGCCGTTGGCTCTGAGGAAAGCGCGGATTTCGCGCACATCATCGCCGCTGCGGACAAAGGAAGCTGCGACAAAATCAACCTCCTGCTTTATTCCGAAAAGAAGGTCCTCTCTGTCGGCGTCGCTGAGATACTCCATGGGGAGGTCAACATTGGGAACATTGACGCTCTTTTTGTCCTTGAGAACGCCGCCTGTGATAACATCGCAGACTGCCTTTTTTCTGTTTGCCTGACGAACCTGAAGAACGATGCGTCCGTCATCTATGACAATACGGTCGCCTTCGTGGAGGTAGCCGGGGAAGGGAGCCCAGGTGATGGATGCCATCTCGCTGTTGCCGACCACATCCTCACTGGTGAGGGTGAAGGTGCTGCCTGCAACGATCTCAGCGCTGCCGTTCTCGAAGGATTTAAGGCGGATTTCGGGTCCCTTGGTGTCAAGAAGCACTGCGGCGGGTACGCCCAGCTCATCCCTGACCTTGCGGAAACGCTCGATAAGCTTCTTGTGGTCCTTGTGGTTGCCGTGGGAAAAGTTCAGGCGCATGACGTTCATGCCTGCGCGCAGAAGCTTTTCTATCATTTCTTCGCTGTTGCTGGCAGGTCCCAGCGTACAGATGATTTTGGTTCTTCTCATTTCTTGCAATGGTCTCCTTTATCTTGCGGTGCCGTATACAACAGCCCGTAATTCTCTAATATATAGTGTAGCATATATCAGCGCAAATGTACACAGTGATATTATACTTATCCGAACCAAATTAATGTGCAAATTGGATAAAAAATAAATGCTGCATGGTTAAAATGCAGCATTACGGAAATAAAAAGTTGTCAAAAAACAACAACAAAAACATATTATGAGTAACAGTAGTTGCGCAAAAGTTAAGCGTGGCAGACTTTTGGTCTGCCACGCCAGCCACATATCACCAATTCACACCCTGATAGGGGAGGGGCATGAACGGTAACCGAAATTGAGGGCAAGATTATTTCTTGCCGAGCTTTGAGAGGGGAGTTGCACCCCAGATGCCGTTTGCATAATCGCGGATGGAACGGTCGGATGCGAAGATGCCGGCATTTGCGATATTCATAAGGCTCATACGGTTCCACTTCTCGCGGTCTGCGTAAAGTCTGGAAGCGTCGCTCTGAGCGCGGCAGTAATCAGCAAAGTCTGCCATGACCATATAGGGGTCGTGGGTGAGCAGGTTATTTGCGATGTCGCCGAAGGAGATGCCGCCAAAGCCGCGGGAGAGAGCATCGATGGCATTTCTGAGTGTTGCGTTGTTGTTGTAGTAGCTGCCGGGATGGTAGATTCTCTTAAGGGCAGCAGCCTCGGGAGTGCTCATACCGAAGATGATGATGTTGTCATCGCCCACAGCCTGATGAATCTCAACGTTTGCGCCGTCCTCGGTGCCGAGGGTGATTGCGCCGTTTATCATGAACTTCATGTTGCCTGTGCCGGATGCTTCAGTACCTGCAAGGGAGATCTGTTCGCTGATTTCAGATGCAGGCATGAGCATTTCTGCAACGGTAACACGGTAGTTTTCGAGGAAGACGACCTTGAGCTTATCCTTGACTCTGGGGTCGTTGTTGATGGTGTTTGCAAGGTTGCAGATAAAGCGGATGATCTGCTTTGCCATGAAGTAACCGGAAGCAGCCTTTGCGCCGAAGATGTAGGTCTTGGGGACGAAGTCTGCGTTGGGGTTTTCAAGGAGCCACTGATACTCCGAGAGAATATGCAGAGCATTCAGATGCTGTCTCTTGTACTCATGGAGACGCTTTACCTGTACGTCGAAAATAGAATCAGGGTCAACTATAATTCCATTATTCTTCTTGATGTAATCAGCAAGAACGCACTTGTTCTCACGCTTGATTGCGGAAAGACGGTCAAGCACTGCGGTGTCATCCTTGAATGCCTCCAGCTTTTTGAGCTGGGATGCATCGGTGACGAAATCCTTTCCGATAAGCTCGGTGAGCATATCGTTGAGACCGGGGTTGGACTGGCAGAGCCAGCGACGATGTGCGATACCGTTGGTGACGTTTGTGAACTTCTCGGGGGTGATGCGGTAGAAGTCTGCAAAAACATCATTCTTGATGATCTCACTGTGCAGTGCGGATACACCGTTTACATGGTGGCAGCATGCAACGCAGAGGTTTGCCATCTTGACGTAGCCGTCGTGGATGATGGAAACACGGTCAACAAGTGCCTGATCATTTGTCTTCTCGAGGACCTCAGCGCAGAAGCGGCGGTTGATCTCGCAGACGATCTGATAGATTCTGGGGAGACGGGACTTGAAGAGGTCAACGCTCCAGCACTCCAGAGCTTCCTTCATGACGGTGTGGTTGGTGTATGCCATGACCTTTGTGGTGATCTCGTAAGCCTCTTCCCATGCAAAGCCGCACTCGTCCATGAGGATTCTCATAGTCTCGGGGATTGCAAGAGCGGGGTGGGTATCATTGATGTGGATAGCGGTCAGGTCTGCGAAGTTCTCAAGGGTGCGGTGACGGCGCAGATGACGCTTGATGATATCCTGAATAGAGGAGGAAACGAGGAAATACTGCTGGGAGAGACGCAGGCTCTTACCCTCGTGATGGTTATCACCGGGGTAAAGAACCTTGGTGAGCATCTCTGCCATTGCGCGCTGCTCGATGGAGCGCATATAGTTGCCGTCGTTGAAGCTCTTCATGTCAAACTCGGGACATTCTGCAGCCCAGAGACGGAGGGTGGAAACGCCCTTCCCGTCAACGCCGGCACACATGAGGTCGTAGGGGACAGCCTTGATGGAGCTGTAGCCTACATGCTTTGCGTGATGATATTCATCCTCCCAGACCTCTTCGATCCAGCCGCCGAAATTGATATCCAGTGCGTCCTCGCGGTGGGGGATCATCCAGGTCTCGCCGCCGGGGAGCCAGAAATCGGGAAGCTCGGTCTGCCAGCCGTCAACGATCTTCTGGGAGAAGATGCCGAACTCATAACGCAGGGAATAGCCCATACCGAGGTAGCCTTCGGTTGCAAGGCCGTCAAGGAAGCAGGCTGCAAGTCTGCCGAGACCGCCGTTTCCGAGACCTGCGTCGGGTTCGAATTCGTAAACCTTTTCAAGGGTGGTGTGATACTGGGGAAGTACCTTCTTTACAGTTTTCTCAATGCCGAGGTTGTAAAGATTGTTGCGAAGGGAGCGTCCCATAAGAAACTCCATGCAGAGATAGTAGATTCTCTTGCCGCCCTTCTGCTCTGTTTCGTTGGAAAATTTCTTTCTTGCTTCGTAAAGCATGTCGCGAACGACAAGGATGACAGCTTTGTAAACGTGCTCCTCATCCGCCTCCTCTGCGGAAAGACCGAAGTTATGGGAAAGCTTCTGGTCGATGAGGGCTTTGAGCTGTGCTGCTGTTAATGTGGCCATTTAATTACCTCCAGATGTGGCTGAAACATAATTGTTTGTGAAGGCATTATAGCACAATGCAAAAGAAAAGGCAATAGTACGACAGGAAATCGGCAAGTTGCCCAAAAAGGCTAAATGCCCTTGCAATAAGCCGTTTTTCTCTTTGCTGCTCGTTGGCTCGTTATGAGCTGAAAACTTGTGTTTATTGTGCATGATATACAAAAAGTGTAATTTGCGTGGAATCTGGCGGTTGAATTGTTGTCACATTGTCGCAAAACAAATAGTTTCTATATTCGTGCAATGGCGTTGAGGGGCTGCGCCTGTTGTTGATTTTTGCAGATGCTTGATATATAATTGAAACCGACAAAAAGCACAAACAGGTAAAACAGA
This sequence comes from Acutalibacteraceae bacterium, assembly GCA_045604945.1. GTDB lineage: Bacteria > Bacillota > Clostridia > Oscillospirales > Acutalibacteraceae > JAISGQ01. Next base: position 17,601 of record JAZUPA010000075.1, on the reverse strand, counting down.
AGGAGTGAGATTGTTGGAGCTTACTGTCAGAAATATCAGCAAGAGCTTTTCACTGCCTGACGGCAATAAGAAACAAGCACTGCAGGAGGTTTCCTTTTCGGCGCAGAGCGGTGCGCCCCTTGGTCTGCTGGGCAGAAACGGCGCAGGAAAGACCACTGTGATGCGTATAATAATGGGTGTTTTTCCTCCCGACAGCGGAGAGGTGCTTCTTGACGGAAAGCCTGTGGCAAGGAAGAATATGTCCTTCGGCTATCTTCCCGAAGAGCGCGGCCTTTACCGCAAACTTACGGTTGAGGAGCAGATGATTTATTTCGGAAAGCTCCGCGGTCTTTCAAAGTCTGCGGCAAAAAGCTCTGCCCATGAGCTAATCGAGCGGCTGGGAATGGGTGAGTATGCAAAAAACAGGCTTGAGGCACTGTCAAAGGGAAACCAGCAGAAAATACAGCTTGGAGTTGCGCTGCTGGGCAGTCCCGATGTGATTATTCTCGATGAGCCCTTCTCAGGTCTTGACCCCGTCAATGCCGTACAGCTCAAGCAGGTTATAGCAGAGCAGTCGGATAAGGGCGCTCTGGTTATTTTTTCTTCTCACCAGATGTCTGCGGTGGAGGATTTCTGCGAAAATATCGTCATGATAAACAGGGGACAGAAGGTACTCGACGGCAGGCTTTCAGAAATAAAGAGAGCCTATCCCAGAAACAAAGTGATGATAGTTCTTGATGATACTGTCGGCGACGGAGCGGTTTACAACACTCCGAAATTCAGAAACGCAGCTTTTTCCTCAGGAGCTGTGGAGGTTACAAAGAAGGGCGCGGTAATTACCCTGAAGGAGGGCGTTGACCCTTCTCAGGCAATGTGCCGTGTGCTTTATGCGGGACTTCCTGTGCTGGATGCCTGCATAGTTGAGCCCACCCTTGAGGATATATTCGTTGAAAAGGCAGAGGCAAAGGAGGCTCAGGGGATATGAACAGATTCGGGACGGTCTTTGCTCACGAATTCCGCGAGACGGTCAGGAGCAAATCCTTTAAGATAATCACTGTTATCCTGGCGATAGCGCTTGTTCTTGTGGTTTTGTTTGTTGCCCTGCTTGCCTTTGGAAATACAGGCGCCGACGGCTCGAATGTGGGACTTACCACAGAGGTCAGCACCTTTGACCCGGAGGAAAGCAGAATTGCCGTTGTCAGTCTGACGGGCGATGATGCAGGGGAGCGGCTTGCAAATCTCACAGGGGCAGCTCTGATTGCAGAAGGGAATACAGAAAGTTATAATTCGCTCATAGAAAACGGAGAGTATGATTCCATCGCGGTTATCAGCCGCAGTGAGAGCGGCGGTTTTTCCGTTGAGCTTTATGAAAAATCAACCCTCTATAATGACACGGTGGAAGGTCTTATTGCCGAAAACCTTATTACTCTGCGCAGGCTTGAGCTGCTTGTGCAGGGCGGCTTTGAGGAGCATGAGGCGGCGATAATCCTCGCCACTGAGGATGTAAGCGTCAATATCCATTCGGTGGGTGAAATGGCTTTTGCAAAGTATATCATCAGCTTTGTCGTAATGATAATGATGTTCATCTGCATCACGCTGTACGGTCAGCTTGTGGCGACAAATGTCGCAACGGAAAAGAGCACAAGAACCATGGAGCTTCTGGTTACAAGCGCATCACCCCGTTCTCTGCTGCTTGGCAAGGTGCTGGGAACAGGCGCGGCAGCAGGAGCGCAGATGGGCATATTTGCCTGCTGTGTCGGAGCTGTTGTTGCAGTCGGAGCAGGTGTATCACCTGCCATCAGCGCGGTTCTCGACATGGTTCTGACGCTGGATGCACTGGATGCTTTCTATCTGCTCTCATTCTTCGTTCTCGGATTCCTGCTCATCGCATTCATCTACGGCGCGCTGGGCTCGCTGGTCAACCAGATAGAGGATCTGTCGGCGCTGATAAGCATCCCCACAACTGTATTCATGTTCGGTTATTTTATCGCGGTAATGGCGGCATCCATGGAAGAGGTCGGCACCTTTGTAAGAGTATGCTCCTTTATTCCCTACTGGTCGCCCATGGTCATGACGGTGCGAATGGCGGCGGAGGAAGTGCCTCATTATGAGGTTATCATTTCGCTGGCACTGCAGGGACTTGCATGTATCGGAGTGGCGCTTCTCGCATCCAGAATTTACCGCATGGGAACACTGCTTTACGGTAAGACACCCAAAATTTCCGAGATCTCAAAACTTCTCAGATACAGATAAGAAACTTTGTTGCATTTTTCAGAAGGCTGTGGTAAAATGCAGTATAGCAAATATAAAGGAGAAATAAAAATGCTTGACAAGATTCTGAAAAACAAACTTTATCTCGGTCTTAGCGTGGCAGGTATTGCGGTGATTATAGCAGCTATCGTGCTGGTGTGCGTTTTCGCCTGCGGCAGCGATGAACCCAAGGCGGCAGATGAAAACAGCGCTGCTGTGGATGAGCCCATCTTCGAGTTTGAGGCTGTCATGCAGGAGGAAGAGGATACTTATCCTGTAAACTTTATTTCTGCTTCTGATTTCTATGCTGAAATCGAGAGCAACAGCGACTATACCGACAGACTTATCAAGGAAGAAGATTTTGCGGGGACAGAAGCAAAGCTTCATCATCTTGTCTATGTTGAAGTTTCCGGCAGCGATCTTATCTCCAGCCGTAACGGCTCCTATCTTGAGGTCGGCTCAATGGTGTACGATGTAAACTACACCAACTGCGAAGTCTTTGATTTTGATATCGACGGCGACGGCGAGAATGAAAAGATTTTCTACACCTGCGAAATTTTTGACAAGAGCAAGAGACAGGTCTGCACATACTATGTCATCGACGGCGGAAACACCGTCAGCTGGTGCCGTTACAACCGCGCATGGGCAGTCGGCGCTGAGCTGGGAGATGCAAATGTTTCTGCTTCCAATACCGATGCATCCTGGGTTGAGGTCGTTGTTCCCGAGGAAGGCTCCTTCTTCGTATCTCTTATGATCGCAGGCGTTGACCATGAGGTCTACGGACGTCTTGCATGTGACAATTCCGGCGAAAAGCCCTTCTACTACATCGACGCAGGGGACTATACCGACCTGCTCGAAAGAATGGACGGACTTGACAAATAAGCAAATATTAAGAAAGTTCCCTGCTTCTAAAGGCAGGGAACTTTTTCTTATATGTAGATTTTGCTTATCAGTGTGATGATATAGTCGGCAGCTTCGGGGAAATTTATAGCTGAGATTGCCGCTGCGGTACAGATATATGCAGCCAGCATGACCGAAAAGCTTGTAAAGACGCCGCGCTTTTTATCCATTGCCGCAAACTCCACTCCGATAAAAATCATAATAATAAACTGAAAAACCGCCAGAATGGCAAGGAGAAGGGAAAGGGCAGGGATAACAAAAAGACACACTGCAAAGAGCGGGACAAGATACAGTGCAGGCAGCTGGGAGATGCAGACAAGCCCCAGGGCGCGGCGGAAGGTCATGGCACTGCTGATGGCAAAGGCGTGAGCGCGGAGATAAAGCACCATTGCAGCGCACAGTTCAAGCCAGAAAAGCAGTGCTTTGAGAATGGCAGGGGCAGATGCAGAGAGAACCTCGCCTACTGCTGTGATAAAATCGGGTGATGTTTCTATGCCCGAATAAAGCTCGCAGAAAACAGCGATAATTACAGGGATAAGAGCACAGAGAGGCAGCAGCAGAACAAAAGCAAGCCCTCCGCGGGGGGAGATTACAAAGTGGATTGCCTGTCTTGTTGCACCGGTAATGGAGAGGGAGAGGGCATGGCGGAATTGAGTGCTGATTTTGGATGCCGTGCTGTCACTCTGCTCGCTGAGCAGCAGGCGGTTTTCGCGCTTTTCAGCACGTCTGCTGCGGTTTTCCTCGGCTTTTTCAAGCTTTCTTACCCTTTCCTCGGCTTTCTTTGCCTTGGCTCTGTTTTTCTCAAGGGATTTTCTGGAAGGCTCTGAGGGCTTTGGAGGGGATTCCGGCTCCTCATCGAAAACAGGCTTGCTGACAGTGATGATTTTTGTGCGGTCACGACTGACAGAGCTGCCGCCGCTGCAGTTGGGGCATACGACCCCTTCAAAGGTCTCGCCGCAGGATGAACAAACCTTTTTCATGGTTTCACCGCCTATTTTTCAATTACAAAGCTGCTCCAGCTGTCCGCGTAGGATATAAGCAGGGTAAGAGGTCTTTCCTTGGTTGCAGCCGAGCGGTTGTCTTCAACATACTGTCCGTCGTGGTACACAATAGCCTGTGCTTCGTCCTCGGAAAGGGGCATATACTGCATTATAAGATACAGGCTACGGATGGGGACGGAGAGATATGTAAGCTTGTCGTTGAAGGAGTAGGGATAGGTAGGTCCGTAGCCGTACTGCTTCTGACGGGGAGTGGGCTCATTGGGGATGTACTGGGGGTTTCCGGGCATTCCTGCCTTGCCGAGGTCGTGGAGAAGACCGACAATAACGCAGCTTTCGTCGCTTATCTCAGGGGCGAGGGTCTCCTTGATGCGCAGAAGTGTTTCTGCAACGTTGCAGGAATGGCGGAGAAGTCCGCTTTCTTCGGAGAGGTGGAATCTGGTGGAGGCGGGAGAGGTGAGCCATGCGGTCTCTGTCTCAAGGAAATTCATGAGAGTGTTCCATGCCTCACGGCGCTCGGTGACCATTGACTTGAGCTTTTCGTAACGGGCGAGTAATTCCTTGTCTTCTATCATTATGTTTCCTCCTGACTGTGCATCAGATTGCTGATACTTAACATTTAAAAGATTCTGTCATATAACAGTATAACATCCCGCAGGGGTGTATTACAACACATTCCTCATGCAAAAGTTACCGATTGTTCACTATTTGGTCTTGATTATGTTCCCATTTTGAGTTATTATATATGAAGGAATAGATTTTCGTTTGGAGGTAGAGGCATGAGCGACGAAAGAAACAACCAGGAATTTTTGAATGGCGGAACAGTAACTTTTTCCATTGCCAACCGTGAGCAGGAGATGCGCGTTATCGTAAAGCAGGTTTACGAGGCTCTCAAGGAAAAGGGCTACAACCCCGTTAACCAGATCGTGGGCTATCTCCTTTCCGAAGATCCCACCTACATCACAACGCACAATAATGCGAGAGCCCTTATCCGTAAGGTTGACCGCGATGAGCTGCTGCGTGATCTGTTGAAAAATTACGTCGGCGAATAAGCCGTCAATAGTTTGGAGTGAAACCGATGAGCGAGCAGTTGATTTACAGGGGCAGACCCCTTGTAAGGTGCGGAGATGAGCTGTACTACGGCAATATGACCGAGAAGTACGTTATCTATATGCAGATTCTTGAAAAGGCAGCGGACGGTGAGACAGCAACAAAGGTGCTTCTGCGTCTGCAGTATACAGACCCTGACATCAGGGGAAAGGGCAAGATTGTCAAGGAAACTGTCAAGAGCAGTCTTGCGGAGGCATTCGATTTTGCGAATGCATGGATAGCAAAGAATAAATAAAACATTTGTTCTGCTTTTTAAAGGGCGACCGTTGGTCGCCCTTTTTATTTTGGTTGAAAATACAACGAAATATAATATAAGTTAGAAATATTACATTTTGTATACGAGAATCAACGAAAAAGTGATAGGATGTCACAAATGGAGAAACGATACAAAACCCCATGATCAAGCCAAATATTAAAGATAAAGTTCTAATAATGGTACATAAAATTTGATTTTGCGATAAATGATAGCACAAATCGTTATCCGATGAATATAATGACATTGCAAGGTTGAAACGGCGCTGCCCAAGGGTTGTGGGCGGCGCAGCTTTAAACCGATTAAAAGAACATTAGTTCTTGTGGAGGTGTCTGATGGAAAACAGTTCAGAGTTTGAATCAAAGGAAGACCAGCGACAGAAAGCCGAAAGGAGAAAAATCGGGCTGTGGCGAACAAGGGAACAGCGCAGGCATCTGAAAAGGCAGCTTGAAGTTACCGACCGTGTTCTCGGGGTTGTGGAAAAGGCACTGCAGGATGAACGGGAGCTGTACAGATACATCTCCTCCTGCAAAAACGGCGGGGTTACCGAAACCCTCTGCGAGGAACGGCAGGCGCTCAACGAGGACAGGCTTGCAAAACTTGTAAAAGCCCTGTCTGACCTGATCGGTATTCAGCATGAGATTCTTGCAGTACCCCTTTTCAAGGAGGCGACCGATGCGGACAACACCAGAGCCAAGCTTGAAAGCGACAGGGATATATCCCTGAGGAAGCTTGAAATTGAGCTTATGAAGGTGGATGGCGGAGACGGTCAGGATGTGCCGGAGCAGCTGATTGCGGCATTGAGTGGTGACGATGATGACCCTTGAGGAGCTTCGCGAAAGAGCCCGGCGGCACAAAAGAAGAAAAGGCAGGAAAAGCGCTCTTGCTCTGTGTCCCTTTTCACCGAAACAGAGGATTGCCCTTGCCTGGTGGAAGAATACTGAATATCGGAAATACAACGGCATAATTGCCGACGGAGCTGTGCGCTCGGGAAAAACCGTCGCCCTTTCCCTGGGCTTTGTGCTGTGGGCTATGAAGAGCTTTGACGGGCAGTTTTTTGCAATATGCGGCAGGACGATCGGAAGTGTACGCAGAAACATTCTGGGCTGGCTTCTTCCAATGCTGCCATCGCTTGGAATCAGATATGTCTACCACCGTGCTGAAAACCGACTGGAGCTGAGCTGTGCAGGAAAAAACAACACAGTCTATATCTTCGGCGCAAGGGATGAACGGGCGCAGGATTCCATACAGGGTCTGACCCTTGCAGGGGTCATGTTCGATGAGTCTGCAATAATGCCCGAATCCTTCATTGCCCAGGCGACCGCAAGATGTTCGGTACAGGGCTCAAAATTCTGGTTTTCCTGCAATCCTTCAGGTGCAAGGCACTGGTTCAAGACAGGCTGGATAGACAACGCAGAGGAGCGGGGGCTGATTTATCTTCACTTTACCATGAAGGATAATCTCAGCCTTGGAGAAGAGGTGCGGCAGAGGTACAGAACCATGTACAGCGGTGTCTTTTACCGCAGATATGTGCTGGGCGAATGGTGTGCGGCAGAGGGGCTTGTATACCCCATGTTCTCGGAAGAGCGGAATATCCGCTCTGAGCCTTTGGAACAAGGACGGGAATTTCTCTCCTGCGACTACGGAACAAACAATCCCTTTGCCCTGGGTCTGCTGCAGGCGTGCAAAACGGAAAACGGACTGCAGATGCATCTGAAGGCGGAATATTACCACGACGGCAGAAAAAAGGGGCAGCTTACCGACAGCGAATATGCCGACGCTCTGGAGGAGTTTGTTCTGCAGAACAGCGCACAGCCGGAAGTGCTGATAGTAGACCCCTCGGCGGCGTCGTTCATCGCGGAAATGCGCAAGCGCGGCTATCGGGTGGTAAAGGCGAAAAACGCAGTGGTTCAGGGGATTCACGCAGTATCCGAAGCGTTGAGCGCAGGTCTTCTGACGGTATCGCCGGAGTGCAGAAATACCATAGGCGAATTCGGTGAGTACGTCTGGGACGAAGGTGCATCGGAAAGGGGAGAGGACAAACCCATCAAGCAGCATGATCATGCCATGGATATGCTGCGCTACGCACTTATGACATGGCAGAGAATCGGCAATGACCGCGGCACCTATTCGGGACGCGGTGCAATAAAACATTCATGAGGAGGTAAAAATGTCATTACCCGACATAATCAACACAGAGCTTGAGGGGCTCTTCGGAAGAAGTCTGGAAGGGGATATGCCTCAGATTATCCGTCTCTATGAGTTTTACGAGGGCGGCGGTCAGAACTGGCACACCGCAGAGGGACTGGATTATGCCCCCAGCAAGCTGGTGACAAATCTTTGCAAGAAGCTTATCAAGCGTGAAGCACGTTTCATGTTTGGCAGAACCCCTGAAATCAGGGTCAGAGATGCAGAGAGCGGAGAGATAAACCGCGACCTGCAGCGCTGTCTTGACAGAGTGCTCGAAAGTAATTCGTTCCCCGAAAGACTGCTCAAGGGAATGCGCGACTGCCTTATTGGAAAGCGCGTTGCCCTCAAGCTTTCAGGGGGCATCGGAGAGGAAACCGTTGTCACGGTAAGACCCTCTCTTGAGTTTGTGTACGAAACCGAAGAAAACGATTCCGAGCGCCTTAAAAAGATCATCTTTTTCTATCAGACGGTGGATTCCCCCAACCGCAGAGACCAGAGAATCTGGAAGCAGAAGTATGAAATGGCAGGTGGCAGATGCTACCTGACCGAAGGTCTTTATGACGGCGCAGGCAGGCTTATTGAAGGAGGAGAAACCCGCAATACAGGGCTTTCCTTCATCCCCTGCAGAGTGATTATCAACGACGGTCTTACAGGGGATATGCTTGGAGAAAGCGATGTAGAGGAAATCATGGACAGTCAGATGGCGTACAACCGACTGAAATCCGATGACCTTGACGCGCTGAAGTTCAATATGTTTCCCCAGAGGGTGGCTGTGGATGCAGACGGCTCGAGCCTTGAGAACATGTGCATCGCCCCCGGCGCGCTGATTGACCTTGTCACAGAGCCTGCAAGAGGCGACGACGGAGTACAGGCAAAGCTCGATGTGCTGGAATCAAAGTTTGGCTACGACACACGCTTTGAGCATACCCTCAATCGAATCAAGGAGGATATGCACGAGCTTCTGGGTGTCCCCAATCTCTCTCTTGAGCAGCTACAGGGGCTTGCCCAGAGCGGTAGAAGCATGAAGGCTCTTTACTGGGAGCTTATTGAGCGCAGTGAGGAGCGATGGACCGTATGGGAGCCTGCCCTCAAGTGGATGGTGAAAGCTATTCTTGAAATGGAGAGGGTGTATGGAGAGGAGGAATTGCCCGATGTTGCAATTTCGATACATATAGAACACCTTTACCCCATAATCGAGGATGAGGAGAGCGAGCGCGAGCTTGACCTTCGTGAGGTGGAAGCAGGAGTTCGTTCTGCCGAGAGCTACGCTGAAAAATGGGGAATAACCCCATAAAAGAATATTATTGTATTCTTTGTTCCACGTGAAACAACTATAAATGCTAAAATTACAGTTGTTAAAATACGATACCTTGTCGACGGACGTTAAACGGAGCAGGTATCGCCGTTTTCGCGGCGATAACGCAAAGCCGACAGGCTATAAACGGAAAAGGAGTAGAAATTTATGCGCATAATCAGAAAACTCATCAGAAAAATGCTTGTTCTTCCCATTATTGGTGTTCAGGGCGACGCAGGCGCGGTGGACATGGAAGAGCTGAGCAGGATAGTAAAGGAACGCACTGCGAGAGCGGAAAAATCAGTGCTGAAGGACTATTTTGCCCAGCACGGGCTGAGCGAAGAGCAGGCGAGAGAGGCAGAGAATGCCTACAAGGCTGCAAAATCCGGTGCTGCACCCACAAAAGAGCAGCTGAAGGAGGCTGTGGAACGTGCAAGGTCGGCGGAGAAGACCGCACGGCAGGCACAGACCAACGCAGAAGCGCGGGCACAGATGGCGCTTCTGGGAGTCCGCGAGGAGTGCTTCGGGGATGTTCTAAAGCTGGCATCAGAGAGTCTCGAGAATCTCGGTGACAGCGCAGAGCCCGAAGCGGTTCGTCAGACCATCGAAGGTGTCATTACCCGTATCCCCTCCTTTACGGCTTCATCTGCAGCGGTAACTGCAGGTACCGCAGGCAGATTCCCCAGAGGAAACAGTGCTGCAGAGGGATACAGACAGCAGCTTATGCGTGCAAGAGAGATGCACGACAATGCAGCCGCGGCGGCGATCATAAGCCAGGCGGCGGAAAAGGGAATAACCCTGAGATAAACATAATATTTCAGGTATTTTCCTTAAATTTCCAAACTCAAATTCTTATGTTTTCATAAAACATCATAGAATTTCATTGACGATATTCTTCCAATAAAATTAAAACAGAAAGGCTGATTACATTGGCAAACATTACAGGAACAGGCACCGTGTGGAATCTTCCCAACTATATCGGACAGCTCTATACCTCTACCCCTGCCGAAACTCCGTTTCTTAATCTTATCGCTGAAAAGGCGGTAAAGACCGACAACTTCCAGTTCCCCACAGGCGCAGAATACAGCATCTCCGGTGCATCCCAGCCTGAGATTACCGAAAACGGTTCTCTTGCTGCACCTGCTGCGGTTTCCTACGCAAGAACTCAGGAAAGCAACGTAACCCAGATTTTCCAGGAGACTGTCTCTGTTTCTTACGCAAGACTCTCCTCCGGCGGCAGACTTTCCGGCATCACCTCTCTCAACGGCGGCACCGCTGATGAGCTTGATTTCCAGACTGCCCGCGCACTTGAAAAGATCGCAAGAGATGTTGAGTACACCTTTATCAACGGTGTATACCAGCTTTCCGGTGCTTCTGATGTGGCAAACAAGACCCGCGGTATTCTCAATGCCTGCGGCACTGCCGAATCCATGAACGGCACAGCACTTACCAAGGCAGCTCTTAATGCTGCTTTCAAGAAGGCTTACGATGCAGGCGCAACCTTTACCGACATGGTTCTCTTCTGCGGCAGCGACGTAAAGCAGCAGATCACCGACATCTATTCCACTCAGTGGGGCGCATTTGCTCCTCCTTCCAGAAATGTCGGCGGCATGAACATCATGCAGATCGAAACCGACTTCGGTCTTGTATCCGTTGTTCTTTCCAGATTTGTTCCTGCAGGCACCCTTATCGGTGCTGATATTTCCTGCATCAGACCCGTTGAGCAGGATGTTCCCGGCAAGGGCAATTTCTTCCGCGAGGCTCTTTCCAAGACCGGTGCAGCGGAGGAATTCCAGATCTTCGGTCAGATCGGTCTTGACCACGGTCCCATGTGGAAGCACCTTAAAATTACCGATATCGGTGAGGGCGACAGCCGTACCGCGGTTCTTGTTGAGACTGCAGCTGAAGCTGAATAATAAAGGAGAAGCCCTATGACCGGTTCCGAAAAACTCGAACTGCTCAGAAGCAGACTCAGACCCATGCAGGGTGAGTGCGAAGGTGCGACAATGTCACAGCAGGAGCTGACGGAGCTGCTCAGGGAATGCGGCGGAGACGTGGATAAGGCAAGCTACGTTGCCTGTCTGCGTCTTGCCGAGTGCAGCGCGCTTGTAACGCCTGAGCTTGAAACGGAAAGTGCGCGTGACTACTGGCTCTCTCTGGCTCGTCTTTACAGACCGAATAAAACCCGAACGCTTCCGAGGGCAGACGGAGGGGTGAACTAAGCATGGGAGTATGTGAGAACGCAATCGCACAGTGTACAGGTCTTGCAGGCTGCGGCGGCAGACTTTGCAGAAACATGCGCAATGCACTTTCCAGAATGGAATATCTGCACTGCGAAAAGGATGAAATGGGCGAAATGCTGAAAGACACCCTAACAAAGGGCATTCTTTGCGGATTCATCACAAAGCTTCGTCCTCCCTCCGACCCTTCATATGCAGTGCCGGGAATACTCGGCGAGGCATCAAACGTGCGCCTGACGGTGGTATCCTCTGCTGATGCGCTGCAGGTGGGAGACATTGTGCTGACGGGGGATAAACGCTACTGCGTACAGTCCCAGCTCAGCGATCTGCCTGTCAGATTTTCTCTGGTTGAAACGGAGGGGCAGATATGAAGATCAGTATAGATGACCTTGAAACAAGGCAGAAAATTGCCATGATCAGGAAAATCGCCGACGGAACAGTGGACAGGGTCTTTATCGATTCTGCCATGGAGGTGGAAGCGGCAGCGAAACTGAATGCTCCGTGGACCGACAGAACAGGCAATGCCCGCAGAACACTGAGCGGAACCCCTGAGCTTGAGAACTTCGGAAAGAAGCAGCTGCGCCTGATTGGAAAGATGGATTATTCCGTAAAGCTTGAGCTGTTTTATGACGGAAGATTCAGCATACTGTTTCCGACCATTCTCGATATGCACAGAGGGATTCTTGACAACGTGGCACTGGCGCTGGAAGAGGTGACGGTATGAGACAGCTCAGACAGTGCGTTGAAGCACTGAAAAAGGAAGGTCTGACGGTATATATGCCGGCGATGCATGAGGGAATATGCACAGCCCCCTACTGTGTGGTGCAGCCTTTTGGTTCACATCCCTCAGGGGCAACGGGCTACAGCCTTTTGAGGATTCATATCTATGCGCCGACAGGAAGATTTCTGACATTGGCGGAACAGAAAAGAATGGCGGAGAAAGCCATGAAGCCCCTTGTTGAAAGCGGTGCGGTGCGTCCCTGCGAGAATATCAGCTCCTGCACGGTTGATGACACCTACAAGGCATATACCGTTTATCTTGATTACCGCGTTCAGTACGGACTGGACGGATAAGTATACAATATACGCGCTCTGTACGCAGCATAACGTCACAGATAATAAAATCGGTTAAGGGCGATACAGAGCGCGAAAATTAAATTCATTAAGAAAGGAATTAGATATGGGTACTGTAAATTCAAGCCCCATTGCAAATATCAGCGGTGCTGAAATCATAACCATGGAGGAAACACCGCGCTTTTTCAGATTTACAAGTGCAAAGAGTGTGACTCCCGAGCCTGTGCTTTCTGAGGGCAAGGAGGAAGAACTCAGAACACGCAACACCATTCTTGCTCAGAATGTGCTGGAGGATATTCTCAAGGGCTACAACATCAAGCTCAAGGACGTTGTATTCTCTCCCGAGCTGCTTGCCTTTGCGCAGGGCGGCTCTGTTGAATACGATGCAGAGGGCAATTTTGAAAGCTATAACGCACCTGTTGCGGGCGCAGCGGCGGAGCATACAAGATTTGTGCTAAGAATCTACTCTGAGGAAAAGGATTATGACGGTGCTACAAAGTGCTATTACCGCTTCACCTTCCCCGGCTGCTTTGGCTCTGCTGCGTCATTCAGCTTTGAGGACGGCGAGTTTGTAAGTCCCGAATACACCCTCAAATCAAGAGCGGAGGGCGGAAAAACTCAGCTGCTTATCGACTGTATGGATGCAATGCCCGTTTATCTCAGCGCAGCATCCGATATGCCTGCGGATGCGGTGCCGGGTCAGGAATATGTGGCAACTGCTGCGATGACTGTTCAGGGCATCGAGCTTGCAGCAGGTGAGTGCATCTGCAAAACTGAGGAAGGCTTCGTAAAGGGTACTGCCATATGATGAGCATTGAGACGGTATTTGATGTGGAAATCCCCTCCTTTTCAGGAGATGGCAGTATTGAAGTGAAGCTCAGACGTCCGTCTCTGCTGTCTCTTGCGGCAGAAGGGGTTATCCCCAATGAGCTTCTTGCCTGTGCAAGAGAGCTGTTCAACGAAGGCGGAAAGGCTCAGATACAGCTCGATGAGCTTGGCAGACTTCTTGTTCTTTTTGCAAAAAGCTCGCTGGTCTCACCGACCTTTGACGAGCTGAGAGAGCAGGGAATTACCCTTACCGATGAGCAGCTTTCTGCAATCTACGCCTTTGCTCAGGGAGGAGTGCGCGCACTGATTCCCTTTCGCAAAAAGCGCGAGGATGCTGACAGTGCTGCTGTCGGGCAGGAGATTTCAGTGCAGACCCAGTGAAGTAATGGGAATTACTGACAGCTACACGGCATGGTGTTTTGATGAAGCCTGTCTCTATATGATGTCAAAGCTGGAGGATACAGGTGAAATACCGGATGCGTGGCGTCAGTGCGACAATAAAACGGCTGTGGCATCAATGCTGCAGCGCAGGGGAGTGATTTTTAATGATAGACGCAGGAACGATAAGCGCAAGTCTGATACTTGATGCAGAACCATTTTCGACAAGTCTTGACAAGGCGCTTTCAAGACTCTCGTTTCTCAGCATTTTCAGTTCGGAACAGAGCGGCAGCATCGGCACTCTGGGAGAGGCTCTTGCGTGGGTCGGCGGAATAATTTTTCCGCAGTTTCAGCAGCCTGTGGAAAAAGCATCGCGGGCAGTAAAGGATTCCTGCCTGACCATTTCGGAATCGGTGGGGCAGACAGCTGCAAAGGTCGCACCCTCAGGTCAGGCTATAAAAAACAGCATCCTGACACCGATGAGAGAAACGGTATCGGGAGGAAATTCCATAATGAGGGATTTCGGTCAGGGGCTTATAAACGGTCTTGCCTCAAAGCAGGCGAGCATTATAGCAAAGGCGAAATCCATAGCAAACAGCGTTTCGGCAACTATGAAAAAGGCACTGGGAATAGCATCGCCCTCCCGCGTAATGCGTCAGGTGGGACGCTTTACAGGCGAAGGAATGGTGCAGGGTCTGAACGATATGCGGAGCGATGTGGAAAAGGCTTCGAGAGGACTTGCAGAGGGTGCCGTGCCGACCCTTTCCTCGGAAGGTGCAGTGCAGTTTTCTGCTCAGACATTTGAGCCGCAGGCTGCATTCCCCGAACAGACAAGAACAGCGCAGGACAGCTTCAGTGACGTTCTCTCCCGAAAGCTCGATACGCTCATCGATCTGCTGTCCTCCGGCAGGCAGAGCATAGAGCTCGACAGGAGAACCTTCGGAGTTCTTGTCAGGGAATACACATAAGGGGGCAGTCGGTGGAAATAACATATGTCAATTCAAAAGGCGTTGAGCTGAAGCTTGACAGAAAGCCGTATTATACAGAGAAAAGCGAGCTTTATGATTTTTCATGGTCCCTGGGCTTTGCCGCCCGTCCTCTGCAGGACGGAGGCAGGGTGGTTTCACGCCGCAGGCAGAACAATGTGCGAAAGCTGACTCTCTATGTGTACGGGGACAGCGCGGAGCAGTTCAACGAAGCGATGAACAAGCTGGCGGACACCCTCAGTGCAGATACAGAGGAGCTGTCTCCGGGCAGACTTTACATAGGCGGACAGTATCTCAGCTGCTTTGCGAGCGCAGGAGAAAAGACCGTGTCAAAGGACTGGCCCCACTGCGTGAAAATGACACTGTCATTCTTTCCGCAGAATCCCTGCTGGTGTACCGAGCGCACCTATTCCTTCAACTTCAGAACGGAAACAGATATAAAGGGGCTTAAATACCCGAAAAAATACCCCTTCCGCTACACCTCTCTTGCCCGACATGCAAGTCTTATAAATGACCATTATGCGCCGTCGCCCATGATAATCAGAATATTCGGACCGATTGAAAATCCGAGATTTTCGATTGACGGCACAGTGATTGGTCTTGACGTGACCCTCGGAAAGGGAGAAAGTGCGGTTATTGACCAGACTGAAAGAACGGTTTACAAGTATTCCGCAACGGGCGAAAAGACAAATCTTTTCAACCGCCGTCTGAAAAACGGCAATATCTTTTCCTATGCCCCCAAGGGAACATCCCTTATGGAATGTCAGGGAGAGCTTAATATGGACATCACCCTCATAAAGCAAAGGAGTGAGCCCAGATGGAGCTGATATATGCCGATGGAAATTTCAACGAATGCGGAGAGATACTCCACTACATTAAGTTTGATGCCCAGCTTGGAATGAGCACAGAAAACGCAGACAACGATTTTGAGCTCGTAATGGATGCTAATATCTGGGCGCAGAATCCCATAGAGTGCGGGTACTATGTCTATATACCCGACACTCCGTGGGGCGGCAGGGTGGACAGAATCGTACACAGTGCCGTAGACGAGAGGGTAAGGCTTTACGGTACCTGCTGGAGAGGTCTGCTGGAAAGATTTGCGGTAGTCCCCCTGGAGGGGGACACCCACTTCAGGGTAAAGGAAATGGAAGCAAACACCATGCTTGCGAGCTTTCTCAGCAATGCACCTTCATATATAAAGGCAGAGACCTCCGACAGCGGAATAATCTGCACAGGCGCAATCCGCTACAAGTCCCTGCTCAATGCGGCAGAGACACTGCTTTCAAAGCAGGGAGCAAGAGTTTATGCGGTGTTTGAAAACGGACAGGTAACCATCGGCGCTGAGCACACTGCTGACCATACAGGCGAGATAGAGTTTTCCCAGGAATATAATTCAAGCGTTGTATCAACAAGGCAGGGAGTCATATATAACCACATAATCGCCCTTGGCAGAGGCACCCTTGAAGACCGCGATATTCTGGAGCTGTGGCGGCTTCCCGACGGTACAGTCACAAATGACAGCACCGCAGAAGGAATCCCCGGAGACAAGGAGCTGAGCACATATATTTATGACTACTCAGCGGTTGAATCGGTATCAGCCCTTGAGGAGGCGGCAAGACGAAAGCTTTCGGGTCAGGGCGAGATTAACAGGCTGGAAATATCCGTGGGAGACAGCGACGTCTGTCTTGAGCTGGGAGATATTGCCGGCGCACGGGACCTGCTTACAGGGATGACGGCAACACTTACTGTAACAGGCATCCGTCTTGTTATTGAAGAGAACAGCGTACAGATCACGCATACTCTTTCTTAAAAGGAAAGGAATGATATTTTGAGCCAGAAGGCTATTACAATCAACACTCCGCTTTCTTCCGATGCACACATCACAGCCGATGATGATGCATTTATCCATAACGCCATTCTGGGAGAGAAAAGCGGTATACTCGGCTCGCTTACCTGCGAAAGGGTCAGCGATAATCTTATCAGACTTGCAGGAGGCGGAGCTTCAAACAGGGGCTATGTGCTTTATGTACCCAACGGAGAAAGCGAAGAGCTTGCGATTGTCAGCGGTACACAGGGGCTTTCGCGCCACGATATTGTTGCAGCACAGTTTACCCGCGGCTCTGCAGAGGTAGCCGACGAGCTTGTATTCACCGTAATCACAGGGGATGCAGGCACTTCGCCTGCGGACCCCGCCCTTGTGACAGGTGACCTGCTGACGGCAGGCGACGTAAATCAGGTTGCGCTTTTCAGAATTGTCATAAAAGGAACGACCCTGACATCAGTAGAACAGATTGCAGAAACTCTCGGCGGCGGTACAGGCAGAAAGCTTTTTGTGGGCTCTGAAGAACCTGCAAATGCCGCAGAGGGCGACCTGTGGTTCGTGACAGAATAAGGAGCTGCTATGGCAATCAGAGCAAACAACGGTACAGCCTTCAGCAATGTGACGGCTGTAAAGATATATAACGGCGAGAGCTTTGCGGATGCAGTAAGGGTAAATGCCCGTAAAAACGGCGAATGGCAGAAGATATTCCCCACATCGGAAACACTTACAAAGACATATTCTCTTTCTGATGCGGAAATTTACTGGGGAACAGGCGGTAAGGAGAACGACTATCAGACGCAGATGATAGTCGGCTCTTATGGGGGTACAGAGGCAACAGCCCGAAGAACCCTCATGTTTTTCCCTGTTTCACAGATAATGGAGGACCTGAAAGGTGCGCAGATTGTATCTGCTGAACTTTATCTTCAGCGGCTCTCCGTTACCCACGGCAAGAGCACCTGCAGTGTTGCAATCAAGCAGCACGGCTATTCATCCCCCCCTGCCCGCTGGGACGAAGGTCCCGACCTTGGTGCTGCTGACAGCGGCACGCCGACCTTTGCGCGAGGTCAGGGCAAATGGGTTGCGCTGCTCCCTTCAGTGGGAGAGGGACTTCGTGACGGCAGGATAAAAGGACTGTGTCTTGATGCCGATGCAAACTATTCCATTTCAAGATACGGGCGTTTTTCACGCTCCGCGGCAAAGCTCAGAATAACATACACCAAGGAGGGTTAATATTGCAGGACTGCATACCTGTTTCCATAGATATAAATGAATCCATCGCAACCTTCTGCGTAATGCAGC
>JAZUPA010000074.1:0-2966 GCA_045604945.1 Acutalibacteraceae bacterium | reverse complement strand
AATCAACTCCTTGGCTCACAGAACGACATGGCTACGATCCGACTTCGACAGTTTTTGCCGAAGGTCTCAGGATGTCGATAATACGCTTGTGGGTTCTGTACTCGAACTGCTCTCTGCTGTCCTTGTACTTGTGAACCGCTCTCAGAATGGTAACGATTTCCTTCTCAGTGGGAAGGGGTACGGGGCCCGATACGGAAGCGCCGGTGCGCTTTGCTGTCTCAACGATCTTGGCGGATGCCTGATCTACGAGAGATGCATCGTAACCCTTGATACGAATTCTGATTCTTTCCTTGACTGCCACAATAATCCCTCCTAATTAAAAATTTAAGTGGGCACTGACCGCCTGCGCTTGCACACCCAGCCGAGTGTTTCGCGTATGGACATCAAAAAACCGAAATCTGCGGACAAGCCGCAAGGATTCCGGGACTTTATGCCCTTGCTCCGCCCGGTTTTTCTGGGGGAACAGGCAAGCCGATGGTGTTTGTGCGCATAGCAACCCTGATATACGCCCTATCACCTTTCGCCCGGTTTGAAATCGGACATACTCCGCGTAAAAACCAGCCCGTAGGCTGCAACCTCACGCATCATCGCAATATGTCTTTGTGCAGTCGTGCTTGATTATTATAACAGAAATCTCTGTATTTTCAAGCTTTTTATGAGGTTTTGGAGGAAAAATCTTCGTAGAACATACAAGAATTTACAAGGGAATTTTTGTGCAATATGACAAGGGTGTTTCTGCCATATTTTCTCGATAAAATTCCTGTCCTTTCTTCTCCCTGTTCCCTATATATAATAGGTATAGCAAAACCGCTCCTTTATGATACACCAGGGCGCGTGTAATGTCAAGATATAAATATCGGGAGGGCGTGGAAGCCCTCCCCTACGGTTATATGTCATTATTCAAATGGATAGTATACTCCGTCAAGCTCGATGCCTGCTATGGTATCCAGATCAACAGGTTGCATGAAGCTTATCGAACAGATATGACACCTGCTGTCATCATATGTTAACTCTCCAAGTCCCCAATAGCCGTCATTCCATCCATCACGAGGAATGAGCAGGTCTATTCTTCGCCCGTCTGTAAGCACTAAATACAATGAATCTATGCTCTCTTCTGCAAGTTCTGCCGATGAATAACTTAACATATCTTCCGTTACACTGACTTCAATCTCAAAAAATCCGAGATTATCGCCGCAGATTTTAAGTGAAAGAGGAGAAAGAGTCACATCGGTAGGTCTGTACAGCTTATCTGGGGCTTTTGTGCTGTCAAGGGTATAGGTTCTCTTTTCGATATTTGTGGATACGTCCAGCACTGCCACTCTTTTGACCTCTGTTTCCGCATAGTCTGTCATCATATAATAAAGGAAAATATTATTGCTGCCCCAATTATCACCGTCAGCCTCCATTCCGACTATAAAGCGGCGCTCTGTTTCTGTTCTGTATTCCTCAAGCTCCCTTACAGGAGTTGCCCAGCACACTAAATATTCTCCCGTAACGGACGGTTTCATATCCGGACAAACACTGAACCCATACCATATGGTTTCATCATCGCCGTATATATTACCTTTGATTCCGCACTGGGTAAGCTGCTGACTGAGCCATTCCTCTCCCTGTTCGTCAAGGGCGGTGTAAAGAATAACCATTCGCACTGTCTGCATATCGGAAAGAACTTCTTCCACGGTCATTTCAACATGCTCGTCCTTGTCGTAATACACACAGGTCCTGACGGTATCGCCCACTATCTCGTCCTCTGTGAACACTCCTGCAATAAAACCGCCTATCTCCTCTGCAAACACCGTCACCGCCAGCACACAGCACAGGGCTGCAGCTATCGCTGCCACACGGAGAATCTTTCTGACTGTTTTTCCCGATGATGCGGGCATACGGTTCTTTATTCCGCTTAGCATCCGCGCCTTCTGTTCATCTGTGGGCTTTATTTCCATGATTCTATCCTTAAAATCGTTATTCATCATCTGCTCCTCCTATCATATTTTTAAGCTTCCGTCTTGCATAAAACATCTGCGAGCGCACTGTTGATGCTTTTCTTTTGCAGAGACGGGCAATATCAGCAAGGGAATAGCCCTCACAGACGTGCATATAGACAACCTGCCTGCAATCTTCGGGCAGCGCGGATATGAGCTCCATTACCTCTGAGAGTGATTCGTCCCGCTCTCCCTGCTCGGCGGTTTTCTCGCTGTCTGATGTGGGATGCCGCTTTTTCCAGCGAAGCCTGCTTTTGCAGTGATTGCAGGCTGTCACTATAAGCCAGCCCTTGCGGTCATTTTCGCAGGAAAACTGCGGCTGCTTCTTTATCAGCTTCAGGAAAACCTCCTGCACAGCATCCTCGCTGTCCTCTGCATTGCCAAGGTATGTATAGCACACACGATATACCGTTTCGGCATACTGAGAGAATATCTGCTCAAGCTCTTTTTCTGTCACAGTGCAGCACCTCGCTTTCATTCTTTCTGAAAGGTCCTTTCATATATAAAACGCCGCAGGGATAAAAAGTGTTGAAATAATTTTCGGTATGTCGCAAAGCGCCATACCCTGCGGTTTGGGGTAAGGCGGGATGCCGAAGGCGTCATCCCCTACGACAATCAATGCCTGGCTTTGATTATAAATCGGAACAGGTGATAGCCCTGACAAGGGGGATTGATACCTCAGGGATGAGGCTTTTGTTTTTAAGGTTTTCAAACACCTCATCCGAGTTTTGCTTCGCAAAACCCACCTTTCCCTCAAGGGGAAGGCTGTTTCAGGGGTGTTTTTAAACGGGATGCCGAGGGCGTCATCCCCTACGACAATTAATACTTGGCTTCGATTATAAATCGGAACAGGCGATAACCCCTGACAAGGGGGATTGATACCTCAGGGATGAGGCTTTTGTTTTTAAGGTTTTCAAACACCTCATCCGAGTTTTGCTTTGCAAAACCCACCTTCCCCTCAAGGGGAAGGCTGTTTCAGGGGTG
>JAZUPA010000073.1:0-10174 GCA_045604945.1 Acutalibacteraceae bacterium | reverse complement strand
CATCTACTTAAAAAGCTACTGTAAGGAAGAATATGTGCTGTATCTATAGAAAACTATTTTAGGTTTTGTTGCCTTGTTTGACCGATGGTCGTTTAACGAATGCAACGCTCTCACCGTTAGCGTTGCATTGTATCAAATTGTGTAGTATATACCATTTAACCGACTCTCTGATTGATACGATCGTGTCAGTCAGAGTCGGTTATTTCGTAAGCAACAACTCCGAACCTATTGCCTTACGGCATAAGGTTCGGAGTTGTTGCTTTTTATCCGTTTCTTGCACATCGCGCCCCATAAGATTTGAAGGGATTAATTGATTTGTTTTTTGCTTTTGAAGTGACCGATTACTTTCATTATAATTCCCACGGCAACCTGAATAGTAATAATCGCCAGTGAAATATAGGTTGTGTATTTTCCGATTTTTACAATGTAAGGATCATCCTGCACTAACAAAATCAAGCCGACAATCAATACGATTACAAGGATACATGAAGCTATATACTGCGCATTTAAGTATATTCCTGGTCCTGTCTGAAATAGTTTTGTTCGGAACTATCAGAGTCATCAGTTTTATATAGCACCAGCCAATCAGCTCGATTGTTCCATCAAATAAGATTCCTATAAACAGTTCAATAAGACAGCCCATCAGTTGCCCTCCCTTAAATACAAGATAAATGTTTCAGTATAAGTTCAGTGTATCGCAGCGACAAATTAAAGTCAATTGGAGCCATCCTTGCAAAAAGGATTATTGGTGCTATACTGTGTATGTGGAGCGATAGAATAAAAACAAGGAGGAAACGAATTATGAATCTTCAGAAAATCAGCGTAAAGCTGTCATTTTTGCTCAGACACTGCAAGAATCCTGTCTATATTGAGCTTGACGGGGGATGGGCAGTGGCAGACGTTATTATCGATGTGCTTAGGGAGAAATATCCTGAAATGAACCGTCAAATTCTTGATGAGATCGTAGCAACGGACAATAAGACTAGATATTCATACAACGAAAAAGGGGATAAGATCCGTGCAAATCAGGGACATTCGATCCCGGGAGTAAGAATCGAAATGGCAAAGCCCGAGCCTCCGGAATTACTGTATCACGGTACCGCGAGGAGATTTCTGCAAAAAGTCCTTGAAGAAGGTCTCAGACCTATGTCCCGTCAGTATGTGCATATTTCTACTGATATCGAAACTGCTGTGATGGTCGGCAGTCGTCACGGGGAGCCTGTAGTGCTGGCGATCAGAGCGAAGGATTTTGTCGCCGACGGAAATAAGCTGTGGCTGTCAGCAAACGGTGTATGGCAGGCAAAGGGAGTGCCGCCCGAGTATTTTTCGGTTCTTGAATAAAAACGCATAAATTTCAGGTTGGTATTGCGTTGTGGGGGTAAAAATGCTATAATGCAATAAATAGTGAAAACTGTTTGGAAGAAATGCAGCCATAGTCTGCATAAGACCTGCATGATGTGCGGCTGCATTGTTCAGAACGGCAGAAGTTCTTTGACTGAAAATTTTTACCGTGCTGAGCTGAATGCCGTCAATACTTAAAATACAGGAGGAATATTTATGAAAAGTTCATTCCGCTGGTATGGCGACAGCGATCCGGTAACCCTTGAATATATCAGACAGATCCCCGGAATGCGTTCCATTGTCAGTGCAGTTTATGATGTAAAGCCCGGCGAAATCTGGCCGGAAGAAAGCATAAAATATATTGCAGACCGCTGCAGGGAAAACGGTCTGGTATTTGATGTGGTTGAATCAATTCCTGTTACCGAGGATATCAAGCTCGGCACTGAGAATCGCGATAAGCATATCGAGGTTTTCTGTGAAAACATGAGAAGATGTGCAAAGTACGGAGTAAAGTGCGTAACCTACAACTTCATGCCTGTTTTCGACTGGACAAGAACTCAGCTTGACAAAGAGGGTACAGACGGCTCCACGAGCCTTGTAATGTACTGGGAAGACATGAAGGGTCTTGACCCCCTGAAGGATGATATTCATCTTCCGGGCTGGGATTCCAGCTATACTCAGGACGAGGTAAGAGAGCTTATCAATGCTTACGGCGAAATAGGCGAGGAAGGTCTTTGGAGCAATCTGCAGTATTTCCTTGAGAAGGTAATCCCTGTTGCCGAGGAATGCGGTATTGTTATGGCAATCCATCCTGATGATCCTCCATATCCTATATTCGGACTGCCGAGAATCATAACCTGCGAGGCAAATCTTGACAGATTCCTTTCGCTGGTTGACAGCAAGGCGAACTCTCTCTGCCTTTGCACAGGCTCCCTCGGATGCTCTCCGAAAAATGACATTCCTGCTCTTGTGGCAAAGTACGCAGCAATGGACCGCATCGGCTTTATGCATCTGAGAAATGTACTCATTCTTGAAGATACAAGCTTTGAGGAATCGGGACATCTCACCCAGAAGGGCAGCCTCGATATGAATGCGATTATCAAGGCTCTTGTTGACAACGGCTTTGAGGGCTATTTCCGTCCTGACCACGGCAGAATGATCTGGGGCGAGACAGGAAAGCCCGGCTACGGTCTCTTTGACAGAGCACTGGGCAGCGCATATATCAACGGACTTATCGAAGCCAACGGCGGCAAAATAGAAGAATAATAGCAAAGACGCGGTTATAATCTGACCGCGTCTTGTTTTTTGACTGTTGTTGTGGTATCATCAGCGATGAGGTGTTTTTATGAATGCGGCAACCAAAAACAGGCAAAGCTTTGAGAAAATCCGCGAAATGGTATATGCTGCTTTTGGTGAATACATCAGGGAAGAGGATATATCTGAGCCTGACGGCGGTTTCTGCAATGCAGTTTACATAATTAAGCTTAAAGACATAGAAACAGTGCTGAAGATAGCACCCTGCGATACCTCACGGCTTATGTCCTGCGAAAAGGATATGATGGAGACAGAGGTCAGTGTCATGCAGCTTGTGAAGGAACGCACATCGGTCCCGGTGCCGGAAATATATTATTCGGATTTCTCCTGCGAGATATGTGATTCTCCTTATTTTTTCATGGAAAAGATAGAGGGAAGACCTGTAACAGAGCTTCAGGGTGGTATGACCGACGAAGAAAGGAAAAATCTCAGAAAGAAGCTTGGAGAGTATGCAAGAGAGCTTCATGAGATAAAGGGAGAAAAATTTGGACTGTACCCGGAAAGCTGCAGAGGTTACGGCAGCTGGAGAGATGCATTGCTTGACATAATTCGTGATCTGCTGGATGACGGAATAAGAAACGGCACAGACCTTAAATGCATATCCTATGATGAACTGTGGAATCTGACGGTGAGGCACAGTGATGCTTTGCGGGAGGCAGAAAAGCCATGTCTGATACACTGGGATATGTGGGATGGGAACATATTCATGGAAAACGGAGAAATAACGGGCATCATAGATTTTGAAAGAGCCATGTGGGCAGATCGTTTTGCAGAGCATGATTTCTCAGCCTTTGAAGAAAACATGGAAGCGTTTATGGAAGGCTACGGAATAACATCCGTATCAGAAAACGAGAAAATCCGCATGATGTACGGAAAGCTGTACCGAATACTGGTAATGATAATTGAATGTAAGTATCGTGATTACGATGACGACGGTCAGTATAACTGGGTGACAGGAGAACTTGCCGCGTGGCTTGATAAGTTTGCGCTGCTGACTGACAGCAAAGGAGAAACAGCCGATGAGTAAAATAACAATTGAAGAGATGAAGTCCGGCGAAAAGAAGCTTGATATAAAGTACATAATAGGAGCATCAATTCTGTTTATCGTTTTGATTGTTCTGTTTGTAACGACCTGCACTTTGGGACCTAATTCCTCCGCTGAAGAAGAAAGCGTAGAAGCGGATGTAGTTGAATCATGGGAAACCGAAATCAGAATCAGCGAGGTAATGACCGACAACACCCTGTTTGCGCCTGCTGCAAACGGAAAGTATTATGACTGGATAGAGCTTTACAACTCAGGCGAGAATGTGGTTGATCTTTCAGGCTGCTATCTCAGTGACAATGAAAACAAGCTTGAAAAGTACATGATAGAGGAGCTTGTGATGAGCCCCGGAGATATTGAGCTTATCTATATGTCGCGGCTTTCGGGCGTTGATGAAAACGGAATAATTCACACAAACTTTGCCCTGTCTTCCCTTGGAGAGACTATCTATCTTTCTGATGGCAACGGAACAATTCTCAGCGTGCTGACAGTCCCGGAAAGCGCAGGTAACATTTCCTACGGAATACTCGATGATAAGCTTATGTGGATGTCCACACCGACTCCGGGAAGGGCTAATTCTGGAAAAAGCTCGGAAGATATAGCTGACCTGGAATATGAAATTATCGAAATCAGAATAAATGAATACATGACAGACAACAGGTCGATTATTTATGACTGCGAAGGAGATTATAACGACTGGATAGAGCTTTATAACGGTACTAAGGAGAGCATTGACCTCAGCGGCTATACCGTTACCGATAATGAGCTCAATACCGATAAATGGGAATTTCCCGAAGGTACGGTGCTTGAAGAGGGAGAACATCTGCTTATATACTGCTCGGGAAAAGATAAGATTGACTCGGCAGGATATATCCACACAAGCTTCAGGCTTGGCGGTGATGACAGCAAGGTCATGATTTATTCGCCTCAGGGTCAGCTTTGCGCAGTGTGCGAGCTTGTGTTCATACCGGAGAATTCATCCTATGGCTATATAAGCGACAGCGACAGCTGTGCTTATTTTTCAAAACCCACTCCGGGAAAGGCAAATACAAGCCCTGCAGTTCATTACACAGATGAGCAGCTCAAAAAGATGCAGGGTATACATGATTGATGATAAAAAACCATCTGCTTGCAGCAGATGGTTTTTTGATATATTCTCGGCTTTCGTCGATGGAGTTAGCAATAGCAGTGTCGGAAACTGTTTTTTGTGAACATAAGTGATACAAATACAAGTAAATAATATGCAAAAACTGTAAAAAATGCATCTGTGATGCTTGATATTACATGGATAATATGATACAATACAAAACACTGGATATGATGAATAGATAATCGCTTCTGTTCTGATTATGCAAAATTACAGGGAGATGACGATATGGCAGATAACAAGTTGGAACTGGCAAGAATGACCTTTGACAATGTTTGCAAGGCTCTTGATACCATCGGCTTCAAGTATGACAAGAAAGAAGAGGAAATGAAGATAGAGTGCTCTGCAAGGGGAGACGACCTCCCCATGAAGCTGCACTTTTTTGTTGATGCGGAAAGATCTCTTGTTCGTGTGCTGTCACTGCTTCCTTTTGATACAAAGGAAGATAAGAGAGTGGAAATGGCAGTTGCTGTCAGCATGATAAATGATATGCTTGTAGACGGCAGCTTTGATTTTGACATCACTGAAGGCAGCATGTTCTTCAGAATGACCAACAGCTTTATCGAAAGCGTAATAAGCCATGAGGTTTTCATCTATATGATTCTGTGCTCGCTGAAGACCATTGATGAATATAATGACAAGCTACTGATGCTTTCCACAGGAATCATTGATCTTGAGAAGTTTACAACAGTGATTGCAGAATAAAGGAGGATAACAATGGAGGAAAAGAAACTGGCTCTGGCGCAGAGTGTTTATAATAATCTCTGCACTGCAATAGACAACAGAAAATGGGTTTACGAAAAAGACGAGGAAAATCTCGTTGTTCATTTCAAGGTGAGCGGTGATGACCTGCCCATGCAGCTCATCCTTTTCATTGACGTTGACAGACAGCTCATAAGACTCATTTCTCCCATGCCCTACAATATGAGCGAGGACAAACGCATTGACGGCGCTCTTGCCACAGGCGCTGCAAACTACGGTATGGTAGACGGAAACTTTGACTATGATATCTCCGACGGAAGCATCAACTTCAGAATGACAGCTTCCTTTGACGACAGCCTGATAGGCGAAGGTCTGTTCCAGTATATGATATCCTGCGCCTGCTCAACAATTGACAGGTACAACGATAAATTCCTTGCAATAGACAAGGGTATACTCAGTGTTACTGATTTTATTGCATCTGAATAAATAATGACTTAAGCCCCGAAATCTTCGGGGCTTAAACAGTAAAAACAGAATTTTCAATCATAAATACGGGGTGACAAGATGTCAGAAATCAAATACAGCATAGCTCTTAATATGGTAATAGAAGGCGCGCAGAAGATAGAAGGTCTGACAGTTTCTGTTCTGACAGCGGAAACTTATATACTTTCACTTCTGAAGGTTGCCCAGGAAGAAAAATCAGCAGAGCTTATCATGGCATTATCGCTTCTCAGAAGCAATGGGCTTTTCAGTGAAGCGGTTGAGAACAAACTGAGGGAAAATGTGGCGGAACTTGGAAATCTGTCATATATTCATGTCCTGGCAATGCAGAAGATGATACGCGAAGCAAAACAGAAAGCATCTGAACTTGGACATGGTGAACTCACCGTGCATTTCCTGCTTGAATACATACTGAGCAATCCCGGCGAAAACCTGAAGCGCCTTATGGAAAAGAGTGAAGGCGCAGAGGGCAATGACGGTATAAGCTTTGAAAAGAAGCTGCAGGGAACGGTTTCCGAGAGCGATGAGAAAAAGCCCTCGGAGGAAGAGCTGGCAGCGGGAAAAATGATGGAAGTCAAATCAAAAATGGAGACAACCGTTGAAGAGGTAAAGCATATCCGCAAGGTACTCAGTGAAACCGTATTGGGTCAGGAGCATGCAATAAATACCTTTGTAACAGGTTATTTCCAGGCGTGCATGCTCGACCTGATAGACAAGAGCAGAAAACGCCCCAAGGCAACCTTCCTGTTTGCAGGCCCTCCGGGTGTCGGTAAGACCTTCCTGGCAGAAACAGTTGCGGCAGAGCTGAAGCTGCCCTGTATGCGCTTTGACATGAGCGAGTATGCAGATAAGGAAGCAAATCTTGAATTCTGCGGTTCTGACAAGGTTTACAAGAATGCAAAGGCAGGAAATGTTACATCATTTGTAGCAGAAAACCCCCGCTGTGTTCTGCTGTTTGATGAGATAGAAAAAGCACACATGTGCGTTATACATCTGTTCCTACAGATGCTCGATGCAGGCAGACTGCGCGATAACTACACCGATGAGGAGGTATCCTTCAAGGATACTATTATCATCCTCACAACCAATGCAGGACGTCAGCTGTACGAAGACAGCGAGTCGGGAGATTTCTCCACTCTGTCAAGAAAGGTTGTCATCAAGGCTCTTGAAAATGACAAGAACCAGGAGACAGGAATTCCTCTGTTCCCCGCAGCACTCTGCTCAAGATTTGCATCGGGCAATGTGGTGATGTTCAACCATATTACCGCCCATATTCTGCGTGATATCGCGAAGAAGGAAATCGGAAGACACGCAGCGAACCTTGAAGCAGAAACAGGAATAAAGCTTCAGGTGGATGAAAAGGTATACACCGCGCTGCTTTTCTCTGAAGGCAGCGCTGCTGACGCAAGAACTATCAGAAGCAGAGCGGAAAGCTTCTTCAACGATGAACTTTATGAGCTTCTGCGTCTTGTTGCAACAGAAAAGGTAAAGAGCAATATATCAGCTCTTGAAAAAATAAAGATTGAAATTGATTTTTCAAAGACCGACAGCAAAATCATATCTCTTTACGAAAACACCGAGTCAAACAAAGTGCTTGTCTTTGCATCGGAAGAAACGGTAGCTATGTGCAGAGAAAAGCTTCCCAATTTCAGCGTTGTCGGAGCCCAGACTCTGGAAGATGCAATAGAGCTTATCAGGAATCAGGAGTATGATGTTGCCTTTATTGATATGAGCTTCGGCGGGGAAGAGGAATCAGAGAATCTGAATATAGAGGACGATGAAACAGAGGCAAGGAGCTTCCTGCATTTTGTGCGCGAAAAGCACAGCGAGCTAGTACTCTACCTTATTGAGACAGGTACCAATTCAATGAATGAGGAAGAGAAGATTTCCTTCCTGCGTCAGGGAGTCCGCGGTACTCTCCGAATTTCAGGCGC
Organism: Acutalibacteraceae bacterium; assembly: GCA_045604945.1. Taxonomy (GTDB): domain Bacteria; phylum Bacillota; class Clostridia; order Oscillospirales; family Acutalibacteraceae; genus JAISGQ01. The sequence goes on along the minus strand of JAZUPA010000073.1, from coordinate 2,193 downwards.
AAAAGATAAGTTTGCAAAGGAAGTTGAAGAAATTTCAGGCGCGCTTTATCAGCAGAAGAGCATGATAAAGCTTGCAAGAGCAAATAAAGTAGTAGCATTTGAAACCGCACAGACAATCTCCAAAAACGGCAAGAATGCGGTTATCAAGCTGTTTGACTTTAAAATGAGCGTAGCGGTGGATTCTGAGGACTCCAAGAGTGTTCTCAGCGCACTGTCCAAGCCCAATGTAAGATTTGACGATGTGATCGGTGCAAAAGAAGCAAAGAAAGAGCTTGCCTATTTTGTAGAATACCTGAAGAATCCCAAGAAGTACATGGGTACAGGTGTCAAGGCTCCCAAGGGCGTGCTGCTGTACGGACCTCCGGGAACAGGAAAGACGATGCTTGCAAAGGCAATGGCATGTGAATCTGACGTTACCTTTATCGCAGCAGAAGGCAATCAGTTCCTTAAAAAGTACGTTGGCGAAGGACCTCAGAAGGTTCACGAGCTTTTCATGACAGCAAGAAAATATGCTCCTTCAATTCTCTTTATCGACGAAATCGATGCAGTTGCAATGGAGAGAAGAGGCGCAGATTCCTCGACTGCCGGAGTGCAGGCGACGCTGACAGCTCTTCTTGCAGAGATGGACGGCTTTGCCAATGATTCCTCAAAGCCCGTGTTTGTCCTTGCTGCAACAAACTTTGATGTTGAGCCGGGCGGCAGCAAGAGTCTCGATCCCGCTCTTATGAGACGTTTTGACAGAAGAGTCTACATCGATCTTCCCGACAAGGATGACAGAATCAGATTCCTCAACATGAAAAAGCAGCACAATCGCGCTCTTGATATTTCAGACGAGAAGATAGAGAACATTTCCATAAGATCAACAGGCATGAGCCTGGCTGAGCTTGACTCTGTGATCGAGCTTGCACTCAGATCCGCAATCCGCGAGGGAATGACAAAAATAACAGACGAAATGTTTGATGAAGCCTTTGAGACCTTCAACAGCGGCGAGGTCAAGAAGTGGGATGAATCCCTGCTCGAAAGAGTTGCAAGACACGAAGCGGGTCATGCCTTCCTCAGCTGGTACGGCGGAGTTGCACCTTCCTATGTTACTGTGGTTGCCCGCGGCGACCATGGCGGATATATGCAGTCATCCTCACAGGAAGGAAAGGCACTCTATACAAAGGATGAGCTGCTGGCAAGAATCAGAACATCCCTCGGAGGAAGAGCTGCAGAGCTTGTATATTACGGAGAGAATGACGGTATTTCCACCGGAGCCGGCGGAGACCTTGCGTCTGCAACGAATACCGCCCGCAATATAATCTGCACATACGGAATGGATGATTCCTTCGGACTTGCAGTGCTGGGTTCACATACTGCAATGGGCTCAGAGCTTACAAGTGAAATTGCAGATGCAGTCAATAAAATACTGTCCGAGCAGCTGAAACAGTCGATAGCTCTGATATCTGAAAACAGAAGCAAAATAGATGCTCTTGTAGAAGTGCTTCTTGTCAGAAACCACCTGACAGGAGCAGAAATAGAGGAGATTTTCAAGAACTCGTAACTGTAATCGAGCAGCATAATAAATAATAAAAGCCCATGACAGCGGGAATTGCTCCTCTGTCATGGGCTTTGTGTGTGAATTGTATTTATTCGAAATCAGCCAGTATTCCTTCAAGCACTTCAACCGCACTTTTTACCATAAGGGGACAGAATTTTCGGAACAGCTCCTTTTCTTTGATCAGTGCCATATCTTCGTGCTTCGTCAGATCATAGCCCAGCAGGTCGCGGCAGACAATCGAGCCGTTTACCTCTTTGAATCGTCTCGTAAATTCGTCTGCTATAGCATATGCTCGCATTTTTCTTTCGGTATCCGCTGAGTTATAATGACCGTATTTAAGTCCGAGCACCAGCAAAGCGCCTGATACAGCTCCGCAGATTTCGCCGTTTCTTGCTCCGCTGCCAAGCTCTGAGCCGAGCTTCAGGGTAAGTTCCTTATCAAGACCAAAGTCGGACGAATAAGCAGTCAGTACCGCCTGAGAACAGTTGAAACCGCCTGTAAACAGTTCAACTGGAATAGATTATAATAGCAAACAAAAATGACCCTGAGAGCGATTCTCAAGGTCATTCGAATTATTAAACTGATTTACCCTTTTTGCTGAAATGGAGAGGTGGGGAGATATTGTGAATAACCTTGTCATATTATAGCACTAT
>JAZUPA010000072.1:0-1775 GCA_045604945.1 Acutalibacteraceae bacterium | reverse complement strand
AAATATCATCTGCGAGACTTATGGGATATATCAGGGAAACACCGTCGCATTTACGCACAAAGAACGGACGCTCATATATAACCTTGCCTGTTTTCAAAGTTGTGTGTATATATGCTTCTTCAAGGGGTACATCCAGATATTCAGAATCCTCGTAATCCTTGCCTTCGTCTTTGACATAACGGAAAACTGTATTGCCGTTTTCATCCGTTGTTTCGCCGTAATTCCAATACCCGTCAATGCGTCTGACTTCCTGTACTGTAAATTCGCAGTTGTCGGTACGGAGGAAATTTACAGCTTCGTATTTCTCTTTGGCGTAGTTGAAGGAGACGCATCCGTCAAGGACTACGGCGAGAGGATTCGATTCATTCATATATTCTTCCTCGCTCAGTTCGTACTCACGGAGCAAAGACCTGAATGATTCATCGTCGATTAAATGGAGATAGGCATGAATATGTGCAACAGACGGGTCACGGCCTTCGCCCTGATATGACCATGAATCAATATCCTCAAGTACCTTTTCGGTTAAATACTTACGGTCTATCTCAACGTTTATATAACTCGTATCTGCGTATGCTGCTCCCGTTACGGATTTTGATTCTTTTATTTTGGAAAGAAGCTCGTCTTCAGTCACTTCAGATAAATACTCATCATCGGTATAGAGCCATAAATCAAAGCCATCTGCGCCAAAGCTGCCTTCAACCGATTCCATGAGATAATCGGTAAATGCCGATGCAGAAACAAACAGAACAATGCTCATAAACAGACTGAGAATAGTGGTGCGGTATTTCTTTTTGCTGCGCTTATAGTGCTTGCTTGCAAGTACACCGGGAAGCCCAAAGAGCTTGTAGGTAAGCTTAGAAGTCTTAACCTGTTTGCCTTTTGCATTGATGTCGAGATTCTGTCTGATTGCTTCAACTGCGGAGACTCTTGTGGCTCTGACAGAGGGAATCCATGCAGAAATTAAAACAGTAATCAGAGCAATTACTGCAGCGATAACAACAGATATGGGGGAGACGCTCATTTTTAGGTCAGTTTTAAATCCCATGGATAAGAATTTATCGCCTATAAGCATAAGAGTAACACCGATGCCGCCGATACCTGCCAGAATTCCTAGAGGAATACCCACAGCACTTACGGTGAGAGCTTCAAATAATACCATTTTGCGAAGCTGCTTTTTGGTTGCTCCCACTGAGGAAAGCAAACCAAACTGCTTTGTTCGTTCAGATACTGAGATTGAGAAAGCGTTATAGATAAGAGATACCGAGCCGAACATAATGAGTACGATAACTACGGCAGCAAGACTGTAAAGCATGGACTTGAAGCTGTCAAAGCGCGAGATTCCCGAATACATCAGAACATCGGAATTCCAGCCGCCCGAAAATCCCTTTTCATTCATAAAGGAATACACCTTTTCGGGGTTGTCCATTCGGAAATATACATCGCAAGGAGTACTGCTCAAAAGGTCTTTATCGATGACAGTAAAAGCAGTATATCCGGGAGCGGTGATTTGTTCTATATCTATACTGAGTCTGTCGTAAAAGCCAACTACCGTAAAGGTGCGGCTTTCGCGAACTTCGATTGTTTCCTCGTCCAAGACCTCGTTGCCCTTATCGTCATAGCTGTAGCAGGGATTCTGCTGTGTCATGGGGTAGCCATCTGAAAGTCTTGTTCCAAGGTCGAGGGTTATTGTGTCGCCGATGCTGAATTTCAGACTGCCGTTTGCGTAGAGGTGATTGGGGAGAAGTATCTCGTTTGCGTTTTCGGGGTATCTGCCC
>JAZUPA010000071.1:0-1981 GCA_045604945.1 Acutalibacteraceae bacterium | reverse complement strand
TCTTCCTAAGACCGCTTGGCCTCCGACTTCCCTATAAAACAACCGTGCTGACGTATGGAATAAACGGCGGCACATACAATTCCGCGGACGGCTACTGTGCACGACACAACGGTGCTATCGAATATCGTCCTAATGCTTCCCCTGAAAACCGCGAACCCGGTAATGCCTACGTGATCCTCGTTGGAGAGGATATAGGCCGCTACACAATTCAGGGCTATAAAAACGGCGGCTGCAACAAAGGCGAAGAGCTTGACGATCTGAGCTGCACCATCACACGATACGAGACTACTCTTGGCGAGATTCTATGGAAGCTAATATCAGAAGAATGGAAATTCAATGACGAACAGGATACACAGACGCTCTTTGAGCTGACCTCTGAACTCATAGTAACCAGCGGACCTCTCGGTGAGCTTGTACAGAGGTATGATGACGGTATGCTTGACACAATGATCGCCGAAGCAAGCACCCACTCCCGCGTCATTTACCTTGAATTTGATGTTGTCATTCCTGCAGGCTCAAGCGTAAAAATCGATGCTGTGACAGTAAAGGAAGCCAGTATGGATTACGTCGGCAAAGACACCGAGCGAAATGGCTATGATATGGCGACACAGCTCGGCTCCAACATCACATTCACCGGACAGACGGCTTCTATCTCAGAATACGGCGAAATCGAGATAATCCGTCAGAACTTCGGCTTTGACTTATCGGCTGGTATCACTGAGGTAAACCTGGATATGAATGAGCCACATTACTGGATGGAAGTCAGGAAGATCAAGCCGGAACAGTAAAATAAAAACGGATAGCAGTGGTGCAAGTCGCTGCTATCCGTAAATAATTTGATTTATTGGTTTCATTTTGTAGTTTTTGGTGTCTAATCCATAGTAATATGTTAGAGAGGAGTTGATGCCAAAATGGATGACGAGAGAATAATTGCGCTGTTCTTTGCTCGCTCGGAACAGGCAATAAAAGAAGTAGACCTGAAATACGGAAAAATATGTCACAAAATATCATATAACATTTTGGGTAATAACCAGGATGCCGAAGAATGTGTCAATGACACATATCTTGGCGTTTGGAACGCCGTTCCTCCGCAGCGCCCAAACCCGCTTTTGACCTTTATCTGCAAGATAGTGCGTAATCTATCTATTATGCGTTATCGGAAAAACACAGCAATTAAGCGCGACAGCACCTACGATGTCGCTCTAAATGAGATAGAGTACAGCCTATCAGATCAGGACACTGCTGAAAGCAGAAGCGATGCCAGAATTTTAGCAAGACACATCGAAACCTTCCTCGACAGTTTGAGCAAAGAGAATCGCGTAATCTTCATGCGTAGATACTGGTTCTCCGACACTTACGAACAAATCGCAGAACGAGTTGGGTTATCAGAAAAGAATGTATCTGTTCGTCTTACAAGGTTAAGAAAACAGTTAAAAAGCCATCTTGCTGAAATGGAGGTATATATATGATTTCAACTCTGTTTACCGACGCAATGAGTGAACTGAACGACAAGTATATTACCGAGGCAGAACTATACAAGAAATCTAACAGGACAAGCCGTATAGTTGCCTGGTCTGCCATTGCTGCCTGCCTATGCATTGTTTTTGCAAGCACAATAATTATTCCAACTTTTTTCCGTTCGTCCGTTACAGGATCGGATTCCAAGGAAGCCGGCGATGCTCTTTTGGAGACGGACATATTTTCTATAACAATGAATAACTCAGACTCAGTACCGTCGTTTCAACTTCCGTTTTTGGGTTCAGATAATCATACTCCGAAGAGAACAGATGAAATGCTGGTTTACTATGGCCTGACGCTTCCTGAAGAACTCACGAACGAATACAGCGAATCTCAAAGTTCTATCCCTCACGGACTATATACTTTTTCAGACGGAACATTCGATATCAATGACTTTGTTTATGTGCGAAATACCGACCAAAACGAATTAACGATATACATTGGAAAAAACATTTCTTTTGGC
>JAZUPA010000070.1:0-6631 GCA_045604945.1 Acutalibacteraceae bacterium | reverse complement strand
ACCGTCAAAGTCGATACCTACGCTGCCCTGTGGTCTTGTACCAAAAGGCGGATTTGTAATGATTACATTATACATTTTATCCGATTTATCAAGCAAAGAATCCTGATAAACAATAGGACTTTTCTTTGTGCCTATATCGTGTAGATAAAGATTCATTGAAGCCAGCGTCACAACGAGAGAAGTATTATCCGCACCGAAAAGAGCGTCATTCTTGAGGAACTTCTGCTTTTCAATATCGTTGCTCTGTTTCTTCATGTGGTCGTATGCGGCAAGTAAAAATCCTCCCGTACCGCAACAGGGATCGGCAACGGTTTCAGTAATTTTAGGATCAACAACATCCACGATAGCTGAGATAAGAGCTCTCGGTGTAAAGTACTGACCGGCACCGCTTTTCTTGTCCTGTCCGTTCTTTTCGAGGATTCCCTCATATATAGCACCCTTGAAGTCGCCGTCCATAAGATACCAGTTCTCCTCAGATACCATATCAAGCACCTTTTTGAGCATAACGGGACGGTCAATCTTGTTTGTGGCTCTTGTGAAGATAGTACCGATAAGACCTTTCTCATCTGAGAGAGTTTTAAGTATTTCCTCATATTTCTTAACGAGATCATCGCCATTTTCTTTGATAAGAGCCTTCCACTTGCAGTCCTCGGGGATGGAACTGCCGAGACCGAATTCTTCCTTTTCATCGTCCATTTTCAGGAACAGGATATATGTAAGCTGAGTTATGTAGTCTGTGAATCCGACACCAGCCGAGGACATAACATTTGCTATGTCCCATACCTTTTTAAGCAGTGCCGATTCTGTTTTCTGGTTTGCCATATATTAAGCCGCCTTTAGTAAAATTCTTGATAATGCCGTAATTTCCTCGCCGAACAGCTGAGGCTTTCCGAATACACGGATACCCTGCCTCCAGAGGTCGGCGTCTATGTCGTTGAGCTCTGCCGCAGTGATAGCACCGTCATTGACGATGAATTCAGCTATCTGCCGCATAACTTCTGTCTGATCTTCGGAAAGGTCACGCTGAGTCTGACCGCAGTACAGGTTGAAACGCTGCACAAAGCCGTTCATAAGGCTTGTCAGCTTCGGATTCTTCTTGTATGCGTACCTCACAAGCTGTATCAGGTTCGTGAGAGCCTTAGCATTAGCCCTGACATCGAGCTCATCAACACTTGACGGATCGAGCGTCCTGTAATATTTCCACAGCTGCGGAGCACTGAAATGACTGCTTTCAGACAGGAGCCTGTCACGCAAGTCTGCAAGCATGGAGTGTGTTATCAGCGTATCTTCTGAGTTGTATATGATACGGAGAGCCTCAATGCTGTCCTTGTTGTCATTTATGTATTTCTCGAAGTTCTCGGTATAGGTCTTGGCAGTCTCCTTGGAGAAACCTGCGCTAATAAGAGTATCGGGATCTTCATCGGTAGTCAGTATGTAGCCCTGACGCAGTTCAAGCAGCTTCTTCCTTGCAGGAATATTACTGATGAGCCTGTCTATAAGCGCCATACGGATATGGTTGTCATCAGAAGGACTGCTGAACGGCGGAAGCTGTCCGCTGTCAAATGCCTCCTGTATTGATACAGCAAGATCTTTAGGTGAATAGCCGAAGTTGTCGATGAAGTATTGCAGGTGATGCCCGAAGTAGATGTTATTCTCATAACGCCGATTTATCATAGCGCAGATGTTGCGAAGCGTGAGCAGGTTCTCATCACTCAGCTCATTATGAGACAGCCTTTCGAGAAGCTGTTCCAGTGTGATTTTTCTGATAAAAGGACCGGGTTCGGGGCCAGGCCCCGGAATATTCTTATCATGTTCAGTTACGCCGATAGCATCGACGATGTAGTAGCATTCCTTGGTATCTGCGTTGGGAGTGACCTCACGCAGCTTATCGTCAGTAATGACACGGCAGCCGCGTCCCTTCATCTGTGTGTAGAGTACCTCAGACATAACGTCTTTCATGAACAGGACTACCTCAAGAGGCTTTACATCAGTACCGGTAGCTACAAGAGTTACGGTAACAGCTATACGGAAGTCCTTTTCGTTCCTGAGGTCACGGATAAGGCCATTGGAGTCGTCAGAGGAGTAGGTTATCTTCTGAACGAAATGCTCAGGAACCTCATCGTTCGGGAATTCGCTCTTGAATACGTCCTTGACAGCCTCTACGATCTCGGAAGCGTGGTTATCGTTCTTGGCGAAGATAAGCGTCTTGGGTACGTATTCCCAGGACTTCTCTCGCTCAGGGTAAAGGTCGGTGTAGATAGCATTTTTGAATGTTTCAAGGACTTGCCTGATCTGCTGACGATTAACAATCGATCTGTCCAGCAGATTATTTTCATATTCTTTATTATTATCAACTTTATATGTTGTGTCAGCGCCTGTTCTTCGTGCTTTTTCAGTAACAGTTGTACCTTCTCCAAGAGAACCGCCATGTTCAGTTACCTCTGTCATTATGCGATATACACGGGCAGGTACATTAACGCCGTCAACAACCGAGTGTTCGTAAGTGTAATTTTCAACTATGTTATTATCGAAGAAAGCGTACGCTTCGGGAGTAGGAGTTGCAGTAAGTCCAAGGATATTAGCACCCTTGAAATAGTCAAGGACAGCTCTCCATTTGCCATATATCGAGCGATGACATTCGTCTACTATTATCAACTGGAAATAATCAGGAGGTATGGTAAGGTCGTCACCGAGCTGAATAACAGTATCATCCTTCTTCTCAGCAGCTTCTGAAAGACGTTCATCTTCAGCGTCCTCATCATCATCACTTAAAGCCTGTCCTGTCATTATAGCGAACAGCTTCTGAATAGTAGAAATGACGATATCTCCCTTTATATCGCCCTCATGTCTGAGCCTTTTGATGTCGTAAAGAGCGTTCATCTCTTTTTTATTCTCAGTCATATTGAACTGACTGAATTCGCTCTCAGTCTGCCTTGCAAGATTATTTCTGTCTACAAGGAACAGTATGCGCTTTGTTGATGTATAGTTGAGCAGACGATAGCTTGCGAGACAGGCAAGGTAGGTCTTGCCACTGCCGGTTGCGAGCACTGCCAAATTCTTTTTCTTTCCAGTCTTTATGGATTTCTCAAAGTTGAGTTCTGCGTTATACTGGCAATCTCTGAGAGATTGTTTCTCCAGTTTAGGCAGAGCACCGTATTCAGAGGAGCGCTTTATAATGCGAAGCATTTCTTTGGGAGTGTGAATAGCATCGATCTCAGTGTATTCTTCCTCACCTGATAACAGATTCTTGAATAATATCTTCTCTCCGTTTGACATATATACAAGCGGAATGAAGTTATCTTCCCACAATCCATACCATGAAAGCGGAGTACGAGCATAGTTTTCTGCCTGAGACTCTACATCTTCTCCAAGCGGATTATCGGCTCTCTTAGCTTCCAGAACAGCTATAGCCTTATTATCTATGAAAAGCAGATAGTCGCTTTCTTTATTGCCCTGAGCCAGTGCTTCTCTGATAGCAGAAGTAGTCTGTGGGGCATACTCGTCCCTGTCAACAACATACCATCCGGAACGTTTGAGTTTTTCATCAATTTTAACACGAGCTTTTTCTTCCGGGAGCATAACTATACCACCTTCCACGAGATACTATATTTAATTAATTATAGCATATTCCAACAAAAATTACAATACTTCGAGGTGATAAATTTGATTTATAGTACGATAGCGAGCGCTCTTGCAGGCGTAATATACCGAGAGATGCATATGCAGAATCCAAACAACCAATAAGTGCAGAACCGCCCTTCATTGGGCGGTCATTTGTTTTTTCAAGTATTACCTTTTTCAAGCAAACGATTACACAGGAAAAAAGTCCTCACAGCCGAAGCTATGAGGACTCTGTTGTTCTATTCAGATAAACACATTAACGTGAATATCACGCCAGCTTAGTATCCTACGCTTAGTGGAGTTCGCGTAAAGGTATTCTTTAGCATCGTCCAGATTCAGCGTAAAATAGCCAATCTGAGTATATTTTGGAATTACTTTCCTTCGTTGATTGCAGCCTGTACTGCGGATAGGGTGGCAATCACAATTTAATCGATAAACGGCTATATTTAGCCGTAAATATGATGCTGTAAAAGTCCTCCATTGTCAGCTGTTATAATTGCATAGAACAAAATCAGGAACGTAAAAGAGGGGCAGCCGATGGCTGCCTTTATTTTGTCATTTGCCTATAAGCTTTAATATCTCAGCAGGCTTCAGAGTTTTACCAGAAGAAACGAGTTTATCATTGACTACAAGTGCAGGCATTGACATTGCTCCGTACTCCATTATCTTCTGCAAGTCTGTGACATACTCGACCTCGATGCCCATTCCCTCAACTGCCTTGACAGTGTTGTCGTAGAGCTGATGGCAGGCTTTACAGCCCGAACCGAGCACCTTGATACAGCAGATACCGTCAACCTTTTCACCACAACAAGTAGATGTAGTCTCGCCTATAGTCTGCTCTCCGCCGCAACAGCAGCATGAAGTTTCCTCTTTCTTCTCTTCCTTTTTCTTCCCGAAAAATGCCATAATATGTTCCTCCTAAATGATGTAATTCTGAATGAGATTAAAGAAATATCCGACAAGGATAATTCCGACCGTACAGATAGCGATAAAAATGCCGAGCAGCTTTGGCTTGATAGCTTTTTTCAGCATTATCATTGACGGAAGTGACAGCGTAATAACGCCCATCATAAAAGCGATAACTACGCCGAGATTTGCTCCTTTTGCGACAAGCGCTTCTGCAATGGGGATACAGCCGAATATATCGGCGTACATCGGTATTCCACATATCGCAGCAAGGATAACTCCAAAGGGATTTCCGGTGCCAAGAACGTTTACTATCCATTCCTCAGGTATCCAGTTGTGGATGATCGCTCCGATACCTACGCCTGCTATAATATAGGGCATGACCTTTTTTGCCGTTCCGAGCACTTGCTCCCAGGCGTATCTCATTCTATCGCACTTTGTCAGCTCATTCTGCGTAGTATCAATGCTTCTGCCGTTTCGGATGAATTCCTCCACCTGATCTTCAAGGTGCAGCTTTTCGATAAGCGTACCTCCTGTGACTGCAATAACAAGTCCCACTATCACATATATTACAGCGACCTTCCAGCCGAAAATGCTCATAAGCAGGATAAGCGAACCGAGATCTACCATTGGCGATGAAATAAGGAATGAAAACGTCACTCCCAGTGGAAGTCCTGCACTTGTGAAGCCCATAAACAGTGGTATGGACGAGCATGAGCAGAAAGGCGTGACAGTGCCGAGCAAAGCCGCGATACAATTTGCGCCGATACCGTGGAACCTGCCAAGTATCTTTTTCGTTTTTTCAGGCGGGAAATAACTCTGTATATAGGTTATCACAAAAATCAGAAAACCGAGCAGCACCATGATTTTTATCGTATCATAGATGAAGAATTGCAGACTGCCGCCCAGCTTGCTTTCAGTATCAAGACCGCAGGCGTTCAGCAAAGAGCCGATAAGCCTATTCAGCCATTTCATGCCGAATACTTCGTCCTGTATGAAGTCCCACACGCTTAACTTTCACCTCCGAGCATTTCGGTCAGTATCTCTGCTGCCGTCCTGACCATTTCCGGACAGAGAGTTCTGAACAGTCCGTTTGACCTTGCTTTGTTCCTGTCTTCCTCATTCCTGAGGTCGCAGCCAAGAAGGTCACGACAGATATATGAGCCCTTACGCTTCTCGAATTCGTCAAGGAACTTAACTGCCATAGCACCGCCTTTTGCACGGCTTGCTGTGTCATTGAGGTCGAACTGTCCGTACTTCATACCCAGAACCATAAGAGCTCCCGTACAAGCGCCGCAGACTTCTCCCTTGCACATTCCTCCGCCGAAACAAGCACCTATCTGGAATGCCTGTTTTTCGGTAATGCCGAACTCCTCCGCAAACGCAGCAAATACCGCCTGCGAACACATATAGCCATTTTCATAATACTGTACTGATTTTGAAACATTATCCATTTTCTTATCCTCCGATTGTTATATTTAGATGTATCGATTTGTTCCCGCTGTTTAAAGCCGTATGACCATACGGCTTACTTATTACAGCAATTACATTCGCTTTTGTTTACTGCCGTGATCTCTTTCAGGCAGTCCATAGCGATCTTAGCACCTTCCTGCGAAATAGAGTAGTGCATCCACTTGCCATCTTTTCTGCCGACCACAAGACCGCTGTCGCAGAGCACCTTCATATGGTGAGAGAGCGTTGGCTGACTCAGATGCAGATCCTCAAGAAGATGACAGGCGCATAGTTCGCCGTTTTGCAGGATTCTGAATATCTGAACTCTGTTTTCATCACACAGGGCTTTGAATATTACCGTGATCTGCTTGTTTGATAACTCCACGTTCTCACCTCACATTGAAGATTTTCTATATTATATCATACGCATAGAAAAATGTCAATATGTTTTTCTAAATTCTATTATAATCCAAGTCCATATCCTGCCACTATGCCGATAACAGCAGAAATGCCTATGATCGCTATCGGGTGCAGTTTCTTGAAAGCAAGCACTGCACCAATAACGAATATTGCAAGTGATAACCAAAAGCCAGCACCTGAAAAAACAGTGGTCTGTAAACCGTTTGGAAAGAAAACCGTCATTCCCACAGAC
>JAZUPA010000069.1:0-10622 GCA_045604945.1 Acutalibacteraceae bacterium | reverse complement strand
CCATTACTGAAAACAGCTAACCTGCGCAGCGGCATGCGGATGCCGGGTCCTGTGCGACAGAGCGACGTGAATCATGTCAGGCGGGGAACCGAGCAGCATTAAGCGTTTTGCTTTGGGCGCCGCAGTCAACCTGGTGTCCGTATGGCGGTGCGCAGGTTAAGTTTTTATTATCGGGAAACGGGGTGAAGGCGTGTATCAGGTTCTGTACAGAAAATGGCGGCCGAAGACCTTCGATGATGTCTACGGACAGCCTCAGGTTACAATGACCCTGCTCAGTGAGCTCAAGGGGAACAAGCTTGCCCACGCTTATCTTTTCACAGGAACCCGAGGCACAGGCAAAACCACCTGCGCCAAGATTCTTGCAAAGGCGGTAAACTGCCTGCATCCTGTTGACGGAAACCCCTGCAACGAATGTGAAGTGTGTCGGGGAATAGAGGATGAGAGCATAACCGACGTTATCGAAATGGACGCCGCATCAAACAACGGCGTTGACGATATCAGAATGCTCCGCGACAAGGTGAATTTCACCCCCTCTGTCTGCAAGTATCTTGTATACATTATAGACGAGGTTCACATGCTTTCCACAGCGGCGTTCAATGCGCTGCTCAAAACCCTTGAGGAGCCGCCCTCATATGTAATGTTCATACTGGCGACAACAGAGGAGCACAAGATACCCGCAACCATTCTTTCAAGGTGCCAGAAGCTCAACTTCAAGCGCATAGCCCCTGAGGATATTGCAGAAAGACTGAAGTATATAGCGAGCGAAGAACACGCACTGCTTGAGGATGACGCGGCAACCCTGATTGCCCGTCTTGCTGACGGCGGAATGAGAGACGCAATATCACTGCTTGACCAGTGTCTTGTCCGTGACCGCGAGGTAACGGAGGATGTTGTAACAGCAACAGCCGGCATGGCAGGCACTGACCATCTCTTTGAAATATCGAGGCTTGTTTCCTGCGGAGACTGCGCAGGAATAATCGAATATGTCGCGGCGCTCTATGCCGAGGCAAAGGACCTTTACAGGGTGTGCGAGGAGCTAATAAATCACTTCCGCTCACTGATGATAATAAATTCCGTCCAGAAGCCCGAGAGTATACTGACTGTTTCCACAGCGGAGCTTAAAAGGCTGACGGAGGACGCACAGAGATATACTCTTTCCCAGACGATAAATATAATAGAAACACTGAACACTGTCCTTGAGCGCATGAGCCGCGGAGCAAACCGCCGTGCAGAGCTTGAGATGAGCCTGATACGCATATCGAGAGATCTGCAGAAGACTGATACAGGGGATCTTGCAGCAAGGGTCGCAAACCTTGAAAAGCAGATAAGATCGGGTGTTTTCATGAAACAGGCAGCAGCTGATGATGCGCCTCAGAAGCCCGCAGCATCCCCTGCACTGCCGAAGCTTCAGGTACAGGATCTCAGCGACAGAGCAGTGCCTTATGAAGACTGGACTCAGGTTCTCTCCCTGCTTGAGGAGCGGCATGAGCAGGCGATTGTTGCAGCCCTTACAGGCTCCAGAGCCTATGTCAGCGATGACTACCTGCTTATTGACTGCAACGATTTTGGCGCAGAGCTGCTCAGACAGCCGAGGGTTAAGAATAACCTGCGCCAGATCATAGCGGAGGTATCAGGACGGCAGTACCGTCTTGGACCCTACAGACCCAGCACAGAGGGCGCAACTCCTGAAAACAGTGCAGGACAGGCGCTTATAGAAAGACTTAAAAGCAACGGAATAGAGTCGCAAGACTGAATAAAAACATATAAACGGAGGACAATACTATGAAATCAAGATTACCCGCAGGTTACGGCGGCGGAGCACCTAACAATATGAGCAGCCTCGCACGTCAGGCACAGAAGATGCAGGAAGAGATGGAGAAGATTACCGAAGAGCTGAACGCAAAGGAATACGAAGTCAGCTCCGGCGGCAACGCTGTTGTTGTAAAGATGACAGGTGCTCTTGAAGTCAAGGGCATTGAGATAAAGCCCGAGGTAGTTGATCCCGAGGATACCGAAATGCTCGGCGACCTCATCACTGCAGCAGTCAACGAAGCAATCCGTCAGATCAACGAAGAGAAGGAAACCCGCCTCGGACCTCTCACCGGCGGATTCAATATTCCCGGACTTTTCTAAGAGATGTCCTACAGTATAGCTGCGCTTTCTGTTCTTATAGAGCAGTTTGAAAGCCTGCCCGGAATCGGGCATAAAACAGCCCAGCGCCTTGCGCTGCATATGCTGGATGTTCCCGCAGAGAAGGCTGAGCGTTTTGCCAATGCCATAATCAACGCAAGGGAAACCCTTCGTTACTGCGAGATATGCTGCAACCTTACCGACAGTGAGGTCTGTTCAATATGCAGAAATACCAACCGCGACGGGACGATCATCTGCGTGGTGGAATCTCCGAGAGACGTTATGGCTCTCGAGAGAACCCATGAATTCAACGCGAAGTACCATGTGCTTCACGGCTGCCTGTCTCCCATGGACGGCGTAGGCGCAGAGCAGCTGCGGGTAAAGGAGCTTCTTGCACGAATTCAGAATGAGGATGTAAAGGAAGTCATAATGGCTACCAATCCCACCGTCGAGGGCGAGACGACAGCGATGTATATCAGCCGCCTGCTCAAGCCACTCGGCATCAGGGTAACACGCCTTGCCTACGGAATCCCCGTTGGCGGCGACCTTGAATATGCTGATGAATTTACCCTCAAGCACGCTCTTGAGGGCAGAAGCGAATTATAGTAAAAAGGAGGTGCCGAAATGGCAGACAAGAAAAATGGAAACAGAACCATCGCCACAAACCGTAAGGCATATCACGAATATTTTGTTGATGAAACCTACGAAGCGGGCATAGAGCTGTGCGGCACCGAGGTCAAATCCATACGCGGCGGAAACGTCAATCTCAAGGATGCGTGGTGTACCATACAGGATGGTGAGCTGGTGGTCCGCGGAATGCATATTTCGCCCTACGAGCAGGGAAATATCTTCAACCGCGACCCTCTTCGCGAGCGCAGACTGCTGATGCACAAGAAGGAAATCATGCGCCTTCTGGGAGTGCAGAAGCAGGACGGACTTGCAATAATTCCGCTGTCGCTGTATTTCAAGGGCTCCCTTGTGAAGGTGCAGGTTGGCGTATGCCGAGGCAAGAAGCTTCATGATAAGCGCGCCTCTGCCGCAGAGCGCGATGCAAAGCGGGATATTGACAGAGCGATGAAATCAAGATAATAAAAAAGGGACTGTGAAAACAGTCCCTTTTTTGCACTTCAAAAGGCTTCGCCTTTAGGAGAAGCAGTCAGCAAAGCTGACTGACCATAATACCTTAATCAATAAAAGCATCGGGATACTTTTCTCTCAGGGTATCCAGCAAAGCTATTGCGCGGTTATAGTATTCGGCGTTTTCTTCATTCTTTGCAAGCAGGCTTATTCCAAGGTCTGAGGCATCAAAGCCGCCGGCGGCAAGCGCGCTGCAGAGGTCAGTATCCGACAGCGGAATCCATTCATCGCAGCCGTTGTAGCTTTCGAACATATCGGGATAAAGTCCCGATATGTATTCGAAGGATTCCTCGGTGGTAAGATAAATGCACCTGATGCGGTTTCTGTAATCCGCTTCAGCCTGAGCCGCAGCATACTCATCGTTGCCGACAATAAAATCCGCATCAACGGTACAGCTGTCATCCTTGTTGAAATCCTCGATGTTATTGGAGAAAAACAGCTTCAGTACAATCATTTCACTCTCCGAGCGGATGCTGTCAGAATAAACCGCAATGTTCAGATCGTGAGCTTTTCTGGCACCCATAACCGCGAACAGTACCGAAAGAAGTGCGACGGTGAAAACAATGATAATCACTGCGTTTTTGTGATAATACCAGAAATCGCGGATAACGTCCGACACTGTTCTCTTTTTCTTTCCCTCGGCATCGGGATTTTCCCCGTCCAAGGATTTTGCGGCAACGGAACTCATAAAGCCCGAGTGAGCGGTGTAATCCCGTTCTTCCTCGCTTTCCTCGGGGATAATTACAATGGGAGCATCATCTTCAGCACCCTCAGGGATGCTGGTGTATTCTTTTTCATCGGTCATGGATAATCACAGCCTTTCATTAATAAATATGATAAAGCAATAATGTCGGATTTTCAAGAGCTGCACCGACACATTCATAAACATCCAACAAAAAAGGAGTCTGCATTGCAGACTCCTTAATATGTATGCCGTGGATTCAGATATTAAAATCCAAAGTCAGCAGCGAAGGTCTCATAGCAGTCATCACAGATGAAGCTGCGTCCTTCATCGAGATAATATGCTGTGCATATCTTGTGCTCGCCGCATTCGCTGCAGACAAGATCCCATACAGTGTAGAAGATGATATCTGTATCAGTCAGCTCCAGAGAAAGCATCTCTTCGGTGGTAAAGAGCCTGCCGTCGAAAAGTTCATTCTCGGTAAATTCTTCCCAGCCGTTCTCATCAACACTGAGGATGGATTCGTAAGCAGCCCAGCCCAGAAGGTCATAGCCTTCGCAGTAAGGCTCGATGGATTCGATATCCCATTCCTCCATAATCTGAGCAATGGTCATGCCGGGAGAGCCGAACCAGACGTAGGAGCTTACTTCCTCGGCATAGGGCTCATCGGAATACTCTTCGCTGTACCTGACGATCAGAACTGCCTCGTCAAGATCGCTGATCTGCAAAGAATAGGCATGCTCCGGAAAATCAGAGTCTGAAGCAGTCATATCCCCAAATATATCAAGTATGCCTGGGGTATCAGATTCGGAAGAAACAACCGATGTATCGGGGGTGTCGGGAGTGGTATCGGCGTTTTCGGTGCTGCCGCATCCTGCAAGGGACATGACAATAACAGCGGCTATCATCAAAAATGCAATGATTTTTCTTGTCATATTGATTATCCTTTCCTTGTGCCTGACAGAGTTTTTACTTCTCGATAGGCTTCATTGTGGGGAAGAGGAGAACGTCTCTGATGGAGTAGCTGTCGGTAAGCAGCATAACAAGACGGTCGATGCCGATACCGATGCCGCCTGTGGGAGGCATACCGTACTCAAGAGCGGTAAGGAAGTCCTCGTCGATGAGGTTTGCTTCTTCGTCGCCGGAAGCACGAAGCTCCATCTGACGCATGACACGCCCACGCTGGTCGATGGGGTCGTTGAGCTCAGAGTATGCATTTGCAAACTCGCAGCCGTTGATGAACAGCTCAAAACGCTCGGTAAGCTCGGGACGGTCGGGCTTCTTCTTGGTAAGGGGAGATATCTCGATGGGATGATCGGTGATGAAGGTGGGCTGAATGAGGTTCTTTTCTGCATATTCCTCAAAGAATGCAGCGAGGACATCGCCCCATGCAGCACCCTTCTTGATTTCGACGCCTGCCTTCTTGGCTTCTGCAACAGCACGCTCGGTGTCGCAGCGGAAGGAATCAAAGTCAACGCCGGAATACTTCTTGACAGCCTCTACCATAGTCATTCTTGCAAAGGGCTTCTTCAGGCTGATTTCCTTGCCGCACCACTGGATATCAGTGGAATCATTGACAGCAAGGCAGCAAGCCTCGAAGATATCCTCGCAGCGCTCCATCATGCCGTGGTAATCGGTGTAAGCTTCATAGAACTCGATGGTGGTAAATTCGGGATTGTGCTTGACGTCCATACCCTCGTTGCGGAAGAGTCTGCCGATCTCGTAGACTCTCTCCATGCCGCCGACGATAAGTCTCTTAAGGTAAAGCTCGGTAGCGATACGCAGATACATATCCATATCGAGGGTGTTGTGATGTGTGATGAAGGGACGTGCAGCAGCGCCGCCTGCAATAAGGTCAAGAACAGGGGTCTCAACTTCGATAAAGCCGATGTTATCAAGGTAAGAACGGATAGTAGAGATGATCTTTGCTCTCTTGATGAAGGTGTCCTTTACCTCGGGGTTGACGATAAGGTCCATGTATCTCTGACGATATCTGGTGTCAGTGTCCTTAAGACCGTGGAACTTGTCAGGCATGGGGCGCAGGCTCTTTGCAAGGAGCTTTACTTCCTTTGCGTGAACGCTTATCTCGCCGCGGCGGGTACGGAAAACAAAGCCCTTTACCTCGCAGAGGTCGCCGGTGTCCCAGTTGGCCTTGAGGTGGTTGAAAACTTCCTCACCGAGGTCGTTTATGCGCAGATAAACCTGCATCTTGCCGCTTCTGTCGCGGACGTCGATAAAGTTTGCCTTGCCCATGTCACGCCAGGTCATAATACGGCCCGCAATGCAGACATCGGTATTCTCAAGCTCTTCAAAACGCTCGATTATTTCAGCGGCAGATATGTTCTTGTCGCAGGTAGTGATCTCAAAGGGATCAGCGCCGATGCTCTGCAGATGAGCAAGCTTGTCGCGTCTGATCTGCAGAAGCTCGTTGAGTTCCTGTTCGGACTGCTCGGGGGAGATTTCTTCTTCTGCTGCAGCATTCATGATTTCTTCAGCCATTTATATCAGATCCTTTCGCTTTTGTGAAAAAGGGGCAGAGAAAGACTCTCTGCCCGCACGGTAAAATTACTTGGAGATTTCCAGAATCCTGTACTTCTGAATTCCGCCGGGAGTTTCGACCTCGACAGTCTCGCCGACAGCGTGATTCAGGAGACCTTTACCAACAGGCGATTCATCGGAGATAAGACCCTTGAGAGGATCAGCTTCCGTAGAACCGACTATCTGGTATTCTTCCTCCTCGTTGTATTCCAGATCAAGAACCTTGACCTTGGTACCAACCTGAACGGTGTCGGTGGTGATTTCGCTCTGATCTATAACGCGAACATGCTTGAGAGTAGCTTCGATTTCGCTTATACGAGCTTCCAGCTGAGCCTGATCATTCATAGCCTCATCATACTCGCTGTTTTCGCTGAGGTCACCGTGAGAACGGGCTTCCTTGATCTGCTCTGCGATATCTGCGCGCTTCTGGGATTTGAGAATTGAAAGTTCCTCCTCCAGCTCTCGGAGGCCTTCGGCGGTCACAAGAATTTCCTTGTTTGCCATGACTTACTTCCTTTCAAAAACGAATTTCAATTAGCTTCGATACATTATAATCGTTTCAAGCGCCAATGTCAAGAAAAAACAGGAAAGAAGGGCGGGGCATATTGCCTTGCGCAGGCAAAAAATCCCATTATTAAAGCGGTAAGGCATATTGACGAAAGAAAATGGCTATGATATACTATAGAGCGCAATACACGGGGGCGTAAAGGTTTCGACGGGGATTGCGAGTCTCAGTAAGCGAGCAGTGGTGAGCACCACTATAAAAGCTCAAACTTAAAAAATAAACGACAACAATACACTTGCTGTCGCTGCCTAATTAAAGGCGGCCGTCCCGGCAGAGAGTACCGCGGCTTTGTTCGGGGCGTGATTTAGCGGTGAACGTGAACGCAGGAGCGTCTTGGCCTGCGTCATGCATTAAAGACTACCGAAGCTCATAGCCTGCCGGTCGGCGATGAGTGGGGGGAATCCTAAATGAACGGCTGCGCTCGGAGAAAGCTGTGGTGAGCGGTTTTCGGACACGGGTTCGATTCCCGTCGCCTCCACCAAAACAATATTACACAAAACCCTACTTCTATGTAGGCGGCTTTGCCGTTACGGTTTGGTTGTAATATAAATGAGAAACAGAGAATCTTCGGATTCTCTGTTTTTGTATAATAAAATTTAATATGAGGGAATTATAATATACTTAAGAAAATGAGCAATCAAGTTTGAACTTAATTGCTCATTTTCTTGTTATTTTAGTAATTCCTGAACTTGAGACAATAGCTTTTCAGCATCAGCTAATTTTTTATTATATTTGTTTTCGATTGTTCGTATTTTTTTGGAAATCTGTACTTGTTCCTCATAAGTTTTGGGCAATTCGATTACCAACTTATCTACCTGATCTGAAGTGAGTTCAATTAATCCTGTAGCACCAGTATATAGACGATTAACCTGTACAGCACCAAATCCATTGCGGATATAGTCTGCGAGGAAATATGGATACACATTTTCTGGATTAACTCTAATGATGGTAACATGGGAGTCCGCTATTGCTGGATAGTCCGCATCATAAACACACGACTTACCAAGTGTTCCATCACCGGTAGATGCAAGAAGAACATCTCCCTTTTTTACAAGGTTAAGATTTACCCCACTACGTTTAGCTTTTTCTACATATTCCTCGAAAAGAGACTTTTCGATCCAGTCAGCACTATCGAGAATGAGCGTGCCAAACTTACTAATATTTCCAGCCTTTATTACGATAGCATGTCCCTCGTCCATATCAACATAACTATCTGGTGTGGGACTTATACCTCGCACTGTCGGTATCTGGTTAAGATCTTTGATTGTGGGATTACCATCAGCAAGCATCTGATCAATTTTTTTGAGGACTTCGGAGTCCCAGTATTTATAGTCGAATCGAGCAGAATCACTTTTTCCAACAACCGTTGCATCAATGTCATAAGCGATCCAGTGATAACCGCACCGAGGAGACCCAAGGCTTGAATCCATTACTTTATGAGAAATTTCATCTAGCAGCTTTGGTAAATTAAAACCGCGAATTTTATCGCCAGAACCAGCATATCCTAACGAATCGAGCTTGCAGAAGGTAATATTATAGTGATCCTCAAAATCTATATCAGGGGTGCTGCGTCGTTCTAAGTACAAAATACTAGATCTAACATTGATTTTGTTGGGTCTAAAAGTTTCACTCGGTAAATTGATTACTGCCTTAATTCTGCATTGTTGCAAAATATGTTTTCGCAGTGTAGAACCAGTTCCAGTATTTAGCAATCCTTCGTCAATCACAGTACAAATTTCCCCGCCTGCAACTGTAGAAGCGACCATTTTCTGTAAAAAAAGGTACTGCCCTTTGGTTGTATTGACGCAATACTGAGATCGATCTTCTTTTGACAGAGAATCGCTTTCAGAGGTGCCGAATGGTGGATTTGTAATTATTAAGTTGCAGTCAGGGGCGTTTGCTCGCCAATTTTCTGCTTTAGTAGAAAGGCTGTCTTCATGTTTGATGTTGGTGTGTCCATCTCCAGCAATGATCATATTCATTTTTGCAGATGCCGCTACACCTTCATTAGCATCTGACCCAAAGAAAACTTCTTCTTTGAGTTTTTTTACTAGATGATCATAGGTTGCTTGATTTATTTCGCGTGCAGTTAATTTTTTTTGCAATTTCTCTAAGGAATCTTGCAGTAAATAGACGAGAAAACCACCTGTTCCACATGCAGGGTCTAAAACCTTAATTTCAGAACCTGCCATTAGTGAGTTGGTAATTTTCATGTCGCCAACTAAAGCGTTCATTACTTGCACCAATTCACGAGGAGTGAAATACTGTCCTAATTTTTTCCCTTTCAGAGTTGCCCGTACGTAATACTCAAATGCAGCACCTTTAGAATCAACACTACAATCTCGAAAAGAAACTGATGAAAGGTCTTTTACCAAGCTTAAAAAGCTCTTAGGGTTTTTTAAATGAATCTCCTCTTGAAGGACTTCGCCATACTTGGTCTTTTCGATGATTTTTTTGATCATTGTTTCGATAGCGTCCTTTACCTGATCTGCATTATTCGCAGGTGTTTCGGCTAGCTCATAGAATCTATAGGAATACGGTAGCTCGAAACTATCATCAGAATCGTGCTTTTCTTCTAACAAACGTAAGAACAGTAGCTTGGAAAAGTCAGAGAAGGCATGTTCCTCATTTTTTTCAATTTTTCTAATAGTACTGTGCCCTTTGTAGAATAGTGCATTTAATTGCCTCAAGGGGAGACTTGGGCGATATGGAAGGCTTTCGTCATTAGATATACTGATGATCGTTTCATCAGGATTTGCTCTTATATTCCGTAAAACTTGTGCTAATTGTTCTTTGCTCGGGATTTTATCAATCGCTTTGCCATCCCATAATATTTGTTTCTTGTTTTTGGTGTTATAACATTGAATATCAATTCCATTGGTTACAACGACAAATGGCACGTTGATTTCTTTGGCACGAGCATAAGATATTGCTTGATCCCTATCTTTGCTTGTTAGTTTTTTTGAAATACGCTTCGCTTCAATGAGAAAGGCTGCTTTTTTCTTGCCAAGCGTAACAAGAATATCTACAAAACCTTTTGAATAGCTATCAACTATTGTAGCGGTAGTTTCAAAATCAAGATCCCGTATGGTATCATAACCTCTCCTATTTAAGTAAGGTAGAATCCTTTTTATGACGGTTTCAGTTTCTGTCCTAATTGCCATCACATACACCTCCAATAAGTTTTTCTATTTTTCTCATTTGGGCAATTACCGCATTTCCGGTTATGGTTATGCGGTAACTACCCTTTTTCTTTTGCTCTACACAGTTCACAGACTGTAATGCTTTTAGCCATTTGTTTATTGTCGCTGGACTGCTGCCATATTCGACGGCGATTTCTTCTTGCGAAAGGTTAATGACTGATCCGCGAGTAGTAGACTGCTCCTGACTTTTCAGCCAATTCAGAAAGCGATACTCCTTTGATCCGAATAACTTTATTGAATTGTTTGTCAAAGAGTCTCACCTCTTCCTATAATTTATTATAGGGTTATAAAATCTTAATTTATATTATTATACTATAAAATTTTATCGTGTCAAGATAGAAAAAGTACTACATTTTTAAGTCTCTAG
>JAZUPA010000068.1:0-9569 GCA_045604945.1 Acutalibacteraceae bacterium | reverse complement strand
CCGCTGCGGACATTTACGGGCGAGCCTGTTATCTGAACCTTTTTCTGTGCTGCGGTGGTGGCTGTTGTAGCAGCAGTGGTTGTCGCCGCAGTGGTACTTGTTGTGGATTCTGTTGTCGATACAGTTGTCGATGTTGTAGTTGAAACTGTAGTTGCAGTGGTTGCTGCGGTGGTGGTTGTTACAACCTTCGCAAAGGTTCCCATGACCCAGCCCGTCTTGCTGCCTACAATAATCTTGTACCACTTTGTTCCGCTGACGGTCTTGGTATCGGTGTACACATAGGTTGCTCCCTTATATACCTTTGTAATTATCGAATAACTCGTTCCTGCTCCGCTGCGGACATTTACGGGCGAGCCTGTTATCTGAACCTTTTTCTGTGCTGCGGTAGTAGCTGCTGTAGTTGCTGCTGTAGTTGCGGTTGTAGAAGCTGTTGTGGATTCCGTGGTTGAAGCCGTGGTTGATTCTGTGGTCGATACAGTTGTCGATGTTGTAGTTGCAGTGGTTGCTGCGGTGGTGGTGTCAGTGCCCGAAATATCAGTTGCAGAAGTTACAGGCTCGGTAGTGCCTGTGGTTCCGGTTGTAGGTGCGGAGCCTGAACTGACTTCAATGATTTCAACGTACGATCCGCATATCCAGCCGCTTTCTGTACTGCTGAGATTAATTTTGTACCATGTAATACCGTTAGATGCTTTTGCAGTATCGGTATATGTAAACTCGTCACCCTTGCCGACTTTGGTTACCTTTGCGTATTCTGTGCCTGCTCCGGTACGGACATTTACAGGATCACCTGTTACCTTCAGTCTCTTTTCCGTAACAACAGGAGCTGTGGATTCGGTTTCTGTCTGCTGATTTACCCTTACATAATTGCCGCTTATCCAGCCCTTTTTGGTTCCGGAATAAACAATATTGTACCATGTAAGACCCGAAACAACCTTTGTTCCAAGGCAGACATACTGTACATTTGCCTTTGCATAGGCAACAACGCCGTTGGATGTTCCTGCTCCGCTGCGGATCAGGATATCATTGGCGGTGATGGTTACAGTATCAACGTTTTCTGCACCTTCAGGTGCAAGTCCTCTGTATGCTCCCGATTTTCCGAAATCGTATGTAATACCGTCAACGGTAAAGTAACCGACCACAAATTCTCCGTTATGATAATAGTAGGTATTGCCGTCAAACTCATACCATCCGGTTGTGGGATATGATATCATATCAATCTTGTACCAGTTCACCCACTTGGGCCAGGTATTTCCGTACAGTTCATCATATTGCATATCCTTTTTTGCGTTACGGGCATCGATCGCTATATCAACACCGTTTTCATCTCTGCCGATATATACGCCTGCATGTCCGTCCATCCAGAGACCCAGTCCGTGTACTCTGGGTATAGTGTTCATTTTGCCTTTGACTTTGGATGCATCAAGCAAGGCTTTTGCACCGCCGCCCTTTCCGTTGCAATAGGAACGGATAAGTCCGGAGCAGTCAACTGCGCCTGCAGAAGAACCGCCGTACTTATAATCCCATCCCTCACGGTATGCTCTCAGCGCCCACTCAGCCATGCCTATACCGGTTTTGCCGCTGATAACCGCTGCCTCAACAGGTGCTGCAGCCGGAAGCATCACACCAAGCATTATTGCTGTGCAGAGCAGCGCGGTCAATATATACCTTACATATTTTTTCATAAATAATTACCTCCATAAAAGCATACAGACAATTCTTCTGCTTTTAACGAGCATAATTCTACCACATTCCCCTTTATTCTGCAACATTTGCGTTGTAAACATTTTGTAACCATTTTTATGTAAAGTAAATTATTGCCAAAAATCCATGCAGGATACTCTTTATTGCTCAGAATTTGATATATTGATTTTTTACTTTGAAGATACTACAATATAATTTGGAGGTGTTATTTATGATCTTTATTCTGGAGGATGACGACAGTATCCGCAATTTTGTCGTCTATGCCCTTTCCGCTTCCGAATTTGAAGTTCAGGGCTTCGCTCGCCCTTCAGAGCTCTGGAACGCTCTGAAATCCGGAACTCCTGACCTTTTTCTCCTTGATATCATGCTCCCTGAGGAGGACGGCATCGAAGTGCTCAAAAAGCTTCGTGCGAAACGTGAAACATCTGAACTTCCCATAATAATGCTTACTGCAAAGGATTCCGAATACGATAAGGTTCTGGGACTTGATGCAGGGGCTGACGATTATATCTCCAAGCCCTTCGGAATCATGGAGCTTATAGCCAGAATCAAGGCTCTTATCCGTCGCTCCGTAAAGCACGACGACTCTTCCGTTCTATCCTTCGGCGAGCTTACAATAAATGAAAAAGCGCACACAGTCCATGTCGGCAATGAAAATATTGTACTTACACTGAAAGAGTTTGAACTGCTTCTCCTGCTTGCCAAAAATTCAGGCAAGGTCATGACAAGAGACGTTATTCTCGAGAAAATCTGGGGCTATGACTACGACGGAGAAAACCGCACTGTTGACGTACATGTGCGCACTCTGCGCCAGAAGCTCGGGGATGCCGGTTTTCTCATCGACACCGTCCGCGGTGTGGGTTATAAACTGATGTAACCTCACCGAAATTTAACATGGATTTAACATTCATCCTACCTGCATTTAACACAAGACCTTTATGTTGATTCATGTAAAAATCTGAACAATAATTACGAGTGAGGTATTTTTATGAATTGGAAAGATATTCTTGACCTGGTCAGCGGTCTTGCGATGTTCCTTTTCGGCATGACCCTTATGGGAAATGCCCTTGAAAAGCGCGCAGGCAGCCAGCTTAAAACCATCCTCAGCAAGCTTACCACCAACCCCTTCAAGGGTTTTCTTCTCGGTCTTGTTGTAACCCTTATCATTCAGTCTTCCTCCGCTTCCACCGTTATGGTTGTTGGCTTTGTAAACTCCGGTGTCATGACCCTTTCCCAGGCTGCCGGTGTTATCTACGGCGCAAACCTCGGAACCTCTGTCACTGCATGGCTGCTCAGTCTTACCAGTATAGGCGAGGAAGCCCCCGCATGGCTTCAGCTCTTCAAGCCCGATACCTTTACTCCTGTCCTTGCTTTCATCGGCATAATCATGTTCATGTTCATGAAGAAGCAGAAGACAAAGGATATGGGCATGGTACTTCTCGGCTTTGCTGTTCTCATGTTCGGTATGGATACCATGTCCGGCTCGGTTTCCGGTCTGAAGGAAAACGAAGCATTCACCAGTGTTCTTACGATGTTCGGTGATCAGCCCGTTCTCGGCATGCTCGTCGGTACTGTATTCACTGCAATAATCCAGTCTTCCTCCGCTTCCGTCGGTGTCCTCCAGGCTCTTGCGCTGCAGGGACTTGTTCCTTATTACGTTGCCGTTCCCATTATCATGGGTCAGAATATCGGCACCTGTGTGAGTGCAGCTATTTCTTCCATCGGCGCTACCCCCAACGCAAAGCGCGCTTCCACAATACACCTCCTCTTTAACGTTATCGCAACCCTCATTCTTCTTCCCGTTTTCTATCTGGTTGTCGGACTTTTCGGAGACAATATGCCCATTCTCCATGAAGCTTCCACACCTGTCGGAATTGCAATTGTTCATACCGGATTCAAGATCGTTGCACTTCTTCTTATCACCCCCTTCTCCAAGCTCCTTACAAAGCTTGCCTGCAAGCTTGTTCCCGACAAGAAGGACAAGCAGGTTGAGCTTCTTGATGAAAGACTTCTTGCAACCCCCGCTGTTGCTGTCGAGCGCTGCCGCGTAGTCACTGCTTCTATGGCAAAGGTCGCAGTTGAGTCTCTCAAGACTTCCTTCTCCCTTATCACCGAATATAACGAAAAGACCTGCGAATACATCCGCGAGCAGGAATCCGAGGTTGACCGCTATGAAGATATGCTCGGTTCCTACCTCGTCAAGCTCAGCAGTCAGGAGATGAACCTTGCCGACAGCGAAGAGTCGACAAAGCTGCTCCATCTTATCGGTGACTTTGAACGTATTTCCGACCACGCTGTAAATATTGTTGAATCTGCAGAAGAGATCCATGACAAGAAGCTTGTCTTCTCTGAAGAAGCAAGGCAGGAGATCAACGTTATCATCAGTGCTGTTACCGAGATCCTCGATCTTGCTCTTGCAGCCTTCGAAGAAGGCAATCTCGATTCTGCAGCTCTCGTTGAGCCCCTCGAAGAGGTTATTGACAACCTCAAGAAGGAAATGCGCCGCAGACACACTCTGAGACTTCAGAAGAACGAATGCACTATCGAGCTTGGTTTTGTATTCTCCGATATTATCGTTAACCTCGAAAGAGTTTCTGACCACTGCTCCAACATTGCAGCTTGTCTTTTGGAAATCAACAACGACAGGCTTGATATGCACGAATATCTCGGAAGTCTTAAGGATGGTTCTGTTGATGCCTTCAACAACAACTTCCAGCTGTTCAGCATGAAGTACGCACTTTCCGATAACAATTAGGACGTGATTTTATGACAAAGCGGTTATTCAAGTGTATCCTGCCGGCTTCACTTGTTGCCATGGCGTTGAGCTCTGTGTTCTTCATCGCAGTTTACTTTGTCTTCCTTTCACGCGATACAGATGCACAAGCTCCCGGAAATTTCTGGGAGCTTTTTGCTCTTTCAATTCATTTTTTTCTGCTTCTCTGTATCGCTGTTGCAGGAATTTCTCTGTGGATTGCGCGACGCACCTCAAAAAAGCTTGTTTCGCAGCTTAATGACCTGTCGGTATCACCCTCTGAGCAGACCGAAAAGTATCCTGAGCTGGAACCTCTTATTACAAGACTTCGCCGTCAGGATGCTCTTATCAGAGATCAGATGGCTGAGCTGACAAGGCGGCACGATGAATTTCATTCCATAACAGAAGGCATGAGCGAGGGTTTTATCATAGTTGACAAGGATTTCCGCATCATATCCTATAACAGTGCCGCATATGAAATATTTGGCTTCAATGACCCGCAGAGAGGAATCTCTTCCTGTGAAGAAGCATTCTCTGCCATCTCCTACGCAATCGACGGTCATTCATGTGAGCGTGAATTTCAGCTTGATAAAAGACATTACAGAATATTTGCAAGCCCTGCACGAAGCAGCTCATACGGTGCAGCAGTCGCTATCGTTCTTGATGTTACGGAAAGAGCTGAACGCGAGGCTATGAGGCGAGAATTTTCCTCCAATATTTCCCATGAGCTGAAAACCCCTCTGACAAGCATCCACGGTGCTGCAGAGCTGCTGCAGAGCGGTATGGTAAAAGCCGAGGATACTGCGGAATTCGGCTCTATGATTTACAATGAGTCAGGCAGACTCATTTCTCTTGTTCAGGATATTCTCAGAATTTCCCAGATTGATGAGGGCAGACTTGCTGATGAAAATACCGACATCGATCTCTTTAAGCTTGCCGAATCCGTAATTACAAGACTTTCCCATGTGGCAAAGAAAAAGGATGTTGCCTTTATTCTCTCAGGAGACCGTACAATCGTCCGGGGTTCTGAAGGATTTCTTGAAGATCTTATTTACAACCTTGCGGACAATGCTGTAAAATACAACAAGGCAGGCGGCAGTGTCACTGTCTGCGTCAGTACGGTAAACTCACACCCTGTACTCGAAGTTTCAGATACCGGCATCGGTATTCCCCAGGAGCATATAGGCCGAGTTTTTGAGCGTTTTTACCGCGTTGACAAAAGCCGCTCGAAGGCTATAGGCGGCACCGGACTGGGGCTTTCCA
Organism: Acutalibacteraceae bacterium; assembly: GCA_045604945.1. GTDB lineage: Bacteria > Bacillota > Clostridia > Oscillospirales > Acutalibacteraceae > JAISGQ01. Next base: position 3,853 of record JAZUPA010000068.1, on the reverse strand, counting down.
TCGTCAGGCACGCTGTTGCATATCACAATGCGGATATATCCATCGAAAGCGAAGTCGGTGCAGGAACAAAGGTTACCGTAATCTTCCCTTAACATCCGGAGGGCATCATATGCTGAACGCTTTAAAACATTTTCATACCATCACAAAACACCGTCACCGTGTCATCGCCCACTGCTTCAGGGCGGGAATCGGCTGGCAGGGTCTATTTCATGATCTGTCAAAATATTCATACACTGAGTTTTCTGCCGGTGTGCGTTATTTTCAGGGAACCCGAAGCCCAAACGAAATGGAACGTGAAACAAACGGCTATTCCCTTGCTTGGATGCACCACAAGGGCAGAAACCGCCACCATTTTGAATACTGGATTGACTACAACCCTTCAACCAAACGCGCAGAGCCTGTGGAAATGCCCCTTCGATTTGTAAAGGAGATGTTCTGCGATCGCGTAGCTGCCAGCAAAATCTATAACGGCAAAAATTATAACGACACCATGCCCCTGGATTATTTTCTCAAAGGTAAGGAACGCAGGGTCATCCACCCTGCCACCAGCGAGCTTATTGAATCGCTGCTGACCATGCTCGCTGAAGAAGGCGAGCAGCGTACTTTTGAGTACATAAGAAGGCTTAAATCGACAAATCCGCAATAAATCTATTGACAGATTCGCAAAGCATGGTAAAATGAATTAAGTGTGTGCCGACTTTTTTCGATCGGTACCTCTGCAAATCTGAATAATCTCGGCGTTTTGCCGTAACACGGAGGAAATATCATGTCAACAATATCTTTTATCCTTGGTATGCTTATTCTCGGTATCCTTACTCTTATCTCTGCTTTTATCATTGCCGGTGCAATCACTGTTTCAGGTAAGAGCAAAAACGCTGATGAGCCTGTTCTCCGTCAGCCCGAAATGAAGTATTTCAACGATTTTGACACTGCTGATTATCTCGGCATCACTGTAGAAGAGCTCGAGTCTCTCAGAAACAGCGAACTTCTTGACGGTGTTTACACTACTCTCCTCACTGTTGACAACAACGGCACAGAGGAATACTACGATATCGATGCAAACGGTCAGGAAGTTATCAGAACCCGTCCTGCTACTGTTGAGGCTGTACGCTACATCTACTCAAGAGAGCTTCTCGATGCCCGTATGAACGACATCATGAAGGACGGCAAGACCCTCAACCTCAGATAACTCATTTAAAGGAACAGGTCAGTGACCTGTTCCTTTTTTATACAATTTATACTGTTTTTTTCGAGTATTTACCCTCCTGCGTGACAATAATTATACTTGTAATCCTTTGTCAATTATGTTACAATCTTAACGATGTGCGGTACAATTGAAACCGCCTGATATTTGTCAATGGTCGACATATGTCAACCATAAAAGAAAGGAAGCTTTTTGACATGAATTATCTCAACAAGAAGAGCGTCGAAGATATCGACGTAGCAGGCAAGAAAGTTCTGGTCCGTTGTGACTTCAACGTCCCCTTTGACGGCGAAGGCAACATCTCTGACACCAAGAGAATCGATGAGGCTCTCAAGACCATCCGTTACCTCCTCGAGAACAATGCTAAGGTTATCCTTTGCTCTCACCTCGGCAGACCCAAGGGTGAGTTCAATATGAAGTATTCCCTTGCTCCCGTTGCAGCTTACCTCTCCGAGCAGCTCGGCTTCGAGGTCAAGATCGCTGCTGACGTTATCGGCGACAGCGCTAAGGCTCTTGCTGCTGAGGTCGAAGAGGGCAAGGCTGTTATGATCGAGAACGTCCGCTTCCACAAGGAAGAAGAGAAGAACGATCCCGAGTTCTCCAAGGCTCTTGCTTCTCTTGCTGAGGTCTATGTAAACGATGCTTTCGGCACCGCTCACAGAGCTCACGCTTCCACTGCAGGCGTGGCTGATTACCTCCCCGCTGTATGCGGCTACCTTATCCAGAAGGAAATCTCCATCATGGGCAAGGCTCTTGCTGATCCCGCTCGCCCCTTCGTTGCTATCCTCGGCGGCGCTAAGGTTTCCGATAAGATCGGCGTTATCAACAACCTCCTCGAGAAGGTTGACACCATCATCATCGGCGGCGGCATGGCTTACACCTTCATGAAGGCTCTCGGCTACTCCATCGGCGATTCCATCTGCGAGGACGACAAGGTCGAGCTTGCTAAGGACATGATGGCTAAGGCCAAGGAGAAGGGCGTCAACTTCCTTATCCCCCAGGATAACGTTGTTGCTACTGCTTTTGCTCCCGATGCTGACTTCCAGACCGTTGACTCCGACAAGATTCCTGCAGGCTGGCAGGGTCTCGATATCGGTCCCAAGACCTCCGGTATCTTTGCTGACGCTATCAAGGGCGCAGGCACTGTTGTCTGGAACGGACCCATGGGCGTTTCCGAGTGGGAGAACTTTGCAAAGGGTACCATCGCTGTTGCTACTGCTGTTGCTGAGAGCGGCGCAGTTTCCATCATCGGCGGCGGCGACTCCGCTGCAGCTTGCGAGAAGCTCGGCTTCGCTGACAAGATGACCCACATCTCTACCGGCGGCGGCGCTTCCCTCGAATTCCTCGAAGGTCTTGAGCTGCCCGGCATTGCTTGCCTCAACGAGAAATAATTAAAACTTTGTGCGGCGGGCGTTGTTTTTGGCGTCCGCCGTATATTACAATATCCGTCACAGCAACTAGGAGGTTTTATCTTGTCCTCAAAGAAAAACAATAATAACGTTGCGTTGAAAGAGCTTGAGCAGAAACTAAAAAATGCCCATACTCTTAACTATATTCTTATTGCTGTATGTGCTGTGCTTCTTGTATTATGCATTGTTTTCGCAGTCTCTTCCTGCGGCGGAGAAGCACAGATTACCCCCTCTGATGACCCTTCCTCACCCGTTTCCGATACTGTTTATGTATCCGCTACCGATATTGCAGTCGGTACATACCAGTATATTTCTTCAGATGATTCCTACGGCTTCGCTGTTGAGTTCACAGAAGACGGTGCTGTATGGTTCTATGAGGCTACAAAGGATGAAACACTGGTTCAGGGCTTTGTCGGTGAGCTTGTTCCAACCGCTGAGGAAAACTGCTACAGAGTCCCCCTCTTCTATGTGGATTTTGTTCCCTATACTGAGGCTTCAATTAAGGTGGAATCCACTGTTAACGGGATACTGTATATAACTCAGCTTGATGAGAACGCTCTTCTTTCAAGCAGAATCCCCCTCGGCGAGACTGTTGCTCTGACCCCTGTTGAGGGTTATTCCCTCAGCCAGACAATCATCGCTCTTTATGCAGATCAAATGACTGAATAAATCAATAAAACCTGGAGGTAAATCAACATGAACAAAGCTAAGCGCGCTGCTGTTATCGCAGGCAACTGGAAAATGAACAACAACCCCGAGCAGACCACTGCTCTTATAGGTGAGATCGCTCCCCTCGTAAAGGACGCTGACTGCACCGTTATCTGCTGCGTACCTTTCATCGACCTTCACGCTGCTCTCAAGGCTGCAGAAGGCACCAACATCAAGATCGGTGCCGAAAACTGCCACTGGGCTGAGAAGGGCGCTATCACCGGCGAAATCTCCGCTCCCCAGCTCAAGAGCATCGGCGTAGAGTACGTTGTTCTCGGTCACTCCGAGCGCAGACAGTACTTCGGTGAAACTGATGAGACTGTTGCAATGCGCGCACGCGCTGCTCTCGACAATGGCCTCAAGCCCATCATCTGCGTCGGTGAGGTTCTCGAGCAGCGTCAGGAAGGCATCACAGCTCAGATCGTCAAGCATCAGGTCGTAAAGGCTTTCGAGCAGATCGAAGAAGCAGAGCTCAAGAACGTTATCATCGCTTACGAGCCTGTCTGGGCTATCGGCACCGGTCTTACCGCTA
>JAZUPA010000067.1:0-12566 GCA_045604945.1 Acutalibacteraceae bacterium | reverse complement strand
ATCCTTTTCAAAATGTCCGCCTGCCGAGGCAACCCATACATTGTTTACAACCTTTCCGCCCTGCCTGTATAGTAATAACATTTTATCTTTACACAATATGTAAAGAGCCGCCATATTTCGTAGTTTGCCGTTCATAAAACCATCTCCTTTAATTTCAAAATTTACGGACTGTCATTCATTGCCGCTCCTTCGAATCCACCTGACAAAATCAAAAAACACATAACTAATGTTATGTGTTTTTTGATGGTGGATGGGGGTGGATTCGAACCACCGAAGTCGTCGACAACAGATTTACAGTCTGCCCCCTTTGGCCACTCGGGAACACTCCCATGTTCCTATTTATTCAATAGCACGGTCTGGAGCCGGTGGACGGACACGAACCCCCGCCCCGCCGATTACAAATCAGCTGCTCTACCAACTGAGCTACACCGGCACGCCGTGATTCCAACCTCTGTGAGGTTGCCGCCGTTCCTCAGAACGCTTGCTTAATATACATCATTATCTGCCGTTTGTCAAGGCTTTTTTCAAAAATATTTTAAATAATTTTTTCTGATTTGAAAATTGTCCACTGCGGTCGGATTTCTGCCGTATTTTGTCTGAATATAACATACACCTGTCTGTAATTCAAGCTCTGTTCCCTCTTTGTTTGTTAAATTGCCAAAAATAAACTTCAGAGAGCACAGATATGAAAAAGTCGTGTTTTTGCAAATTGAATCCCCCTTCCCTCTCCTTTATAATAATATCAGAAAAGGAAAGGAGCTGTAAATTATGAATAACTACGGCGGCGAGGGCAATTTTTACACCATAAGGCACGTTGTACTGGCAACAGGACTTTCTGACCGTACTATACGAAACTACATAGCCTCAGGCTTTCTCGAAGGTGAACTGATCAACGGTGTGTGGCATTTTACCCCCGAGCAGGTGGAGAAGTTCATATCAGATCCTGCTGTCAGACCCAGTATTCTTGCCAAAAACAACGCAATTATATATGATTTTCTCTCAGAAAACAAAAAGACAGACCATGAGAGCTGCATTATTCTCGACTTACCCGATGACAGCCCCCGAAAAGTCAGTGAATTCTTCTGCAGGGCAATATGCGAAGGGGATTATAAAAACATCCGTTTTTCCTTTGATTCCGTCGGCGCTGTTCCAAGGGTCATACTAAAGGGTTATACAAAGGATATTATCGGGCTTGTAAGCAGCTATTACAGTCAGAGATCATAAAAAAATAAGCGGTCAGGAAAACCTGACCGCTTTTAATTATACTCTTTGCCGTCTGATTACGGGCAGAACGCGCTTTGCAATAAGGACTGCGGGTATCATGAGCAGCAAATCTGTCGGCAATGTTACGAGCAGCGTCAGGCTCATTGCGCCTGTCAGCTCCTTCATATCTGCTTTCAGATAAAGCAGCATGACAAGGCAGAAATAAGCCATGCCGATTGCATAAATGCATCCGAGACCTGCAAGCGCCGACAGGTAAAGATGCCCTGCAGTGGGGTTCTTTCTGCGTTCTGCCAGAAGACCCGTTACAAAAGCGCCGAGGATAAAGCCGATTATATAGCCAAAGCTCGGTCTGAAGATATACATCAGCCCTCCGCCTCCTGCAAATACGGGCAGTCCTGCAAGTCCCAGCACCATATATGCTCCTGCGCCGGCAGCGCCATTGCGCGCTCCCAGCAGCAGTCCTGCAAGCACCACAAAGAGTGACTGAAGGGTAATCGGCACTATAAGGTCAATGCGGATAAAGGCGCCTACGGCAATGAGGGCTGTGAACAGTCCGCAAAGCACCAGGTTCGGAATACGTTTTTTGCTCATTTATTCTTCTGCTGCTTCGTCGGAAACTACCGTCTCTGTTACGGTTTCCTCTGCTGCAGGGGCGCTCCACTCTTCTCTGAGTGCCTTTGCACACTGACATACGCGCTCGATAAGTGCATTATCCGCAGTTCTGTCAGCCTTGCCGGGCTTCAGACCCAGTGCCTTTATGCGTCTGACAAGATCCTTAGCGGCAGCCTCCTTATCCTGATAGTAGGCAGATGCACGCACTCTTATGAATCTCCAGCCGAGTCTTTCAAGAACCGACTGACGGCTCATTGCAATACTGATTTCATTGTCTGTCATTTCGGTATCGCCGTCGCACTCTATTGCCACCCGCTTACCGCCCGCGGTACAGATCATGGGAACGATATATGTGCCGACCTTCTCACGGAAGGTGACCTCATACCCTTCTGCAATCAGGGCGTTGCTCAGCTCCTTCTCCATGGGAGATACCGCGGCAGGCGCTGCCTTTTCAAGAGCCTTTGCGGTAGACTCGGGGTCTGCGGCATGGGAGATGAGCTTGAGTCTTATATCGTCGCCCTTGAGGTCCACATTGGGGTCAAGGGAATGAACAACCCAGAGCTGATCCTTTGCACGGCTTGCTGCAACGTTGTAGCGCTTTGCGTATACATCGTTATAGCCCTCTCTTCTTACCTGCAGGGAGGTGCCGTCACCCTTGCCTGCATCCACAAGGGAGATGAATATAACGTCTCTCTCGTCGCCCTGGAAATATGCAGGGTTGCCGCAGAGAATCTGTCTGCTTCTGTATTCTCCCTCGGTAATGCGCTCACGGAGCATTCTGTCAATAAGAACGCCCTGCTCATCGCCTATCATTGTAATTACGCCAAAGGTAAGACCCTTGTACTCGGGCTGCTTCATGCAGGCGCAGATAAGGGATACCACTGCATTGGCTTCGTTTCGGTTGGTCTTCTTTCCTGTGGGAGCGCCGTCCTCCACGCGATATTCTACCATGGCAGGCTTTACCGTGATGCTGCCTGAATCGCGGAGAGGACAGATAAGTCCGTTGTAAGTATAGAAGTTTGAGAAGTTGATTATATCGGTTGCGCAACGGAAATGCTCACGCAGGGTTATAGGCTCGTAATTTGCCTTTCCGAGGTCGTAGATGGACACAAGCTCATCGTACATGGATGCGTTCTTTACCCCTGTCAGGAACTCCGCATGGAGCTTCTGGGAGGTTTCAAGATCCATTCCGACGGGAGTGGGGCTTACCTGCTTGTCATCGCCTACTACAATGACCTTCTTTGCTATGTACAGACCGATAAGTCCGCTGAGATCCGCCTGGCTTGCTTCGTCGATGATGAGAACATCGAACTTTTCATCTCCCGGCTCAAAGTATTCCGCAACCGAGGGCAGCGGCATTATCCAGACGGGAACACTTCTGCGGCAGGCTTTCATTGCCCTTCTCAGCTCCCCCGATGCAAGCAGCTGCTCTGCCCTCTTACCTGTTCCCTTGCCGACTCTCTTGACAAGGGTCGCCCAGGTTGCAAGAGCTGACTTCCTGCTGGGGTCACGCATGGTGCGAAGCTCTGCGCTCCATGCTCTGCGGGTTATAAGCTCACGGGTCACTGTTGAATATGCCTTTGTAAGCTCTGCTATGCGGTTCTGGATGTCTTCAACATCCGTTCCGAGTCTGTGCTCAAGCTCTCCGCGAAGCTGTGCGCGTATCCAGTGGGTTTTATAATCGTGAGGCAAGCCGCTCTCGCCGTTTCTGCCGCGTCTGCCTGCAATCTCCTGCGCCCACATCGGGCATACTTCGGAAAGCTTCGCAATAAGCGCGCAGCGGGTCTTATAGGCGCTGCGCTTTGCGCATACGCGCTCATAATCGTGCAGTGCTTCGTTATATGCATCCGCATCCTTTTCTTCCACTGCCTGACGCATTGCAGTTATCATGGGAGCATAGTCGCGCTCATAGGGTACCAGAATGGCAGCAGCCTTTCTGATGGTCTCGATGCAGTCTGATCTGTCTCCTCTTGTGTACTCAAGCCGGATGCAGTCCATAAGGTCATTTTCAAGGGCGTATACAATGGTTTCAACTTCTCCCAGCAGACGTGTCTGCATCGGGACGGTCTCAACATAACGGGCAAAATCAAAGCCCAGCTCCTCAAGCTCTGACTGTATTCCCTGCCAGGAATTCATGTACCATGTAAGCCAGTCGGTGACGCTTGACCATATCTTCTGTGCGGCAGCCTCGGGACGCTCTGCGGTGGAGATATCGGGTCCGCCGATGCTGCTGACCGCCTTTTCCCAGCGGTTGAGAAGCTTCTTCTTGCCAAGGAGATATGCATGGTAGCTGCTTAAAATCTCCACCTCGGAGCGGGTATCGGGCTTCTCGCCGTTGATTATGCAGCGTTCAAGAACAGGCTTCCACTTCGGGTTGAGCATTATCTTGAGCCAGTTGATCTTTTCGCCCTCAATATCCTCCAGCATATCGGCAAAGATGGGTGTTATCTCGGGATTGATAAGGTCATCGGGAATCTGAGGATCGGTATCTATTATAGCCTCGCGCAGCTGCGCATACAGGCTGTTAAGCTCGGGAATCTGTCTGTCGATGGAGGAAAACACGCCTGTTATTCCGCCCTCTGCAATTCCCGCCTGAGCAAGGGCGCGCTGCCAGTCGTCAGCTCTGAGAAGGCGCTCGGCTTCTATCTTTATACGCTTGTATACTTCTCCAACCCTCGCTGTATCGCGCTGTGCATTGTCGCTCCAGTAGCCTACGCCGTCGGTTTTGATGCTGCTTTCGGCAGTGCCTTCCGCCACCTCGCAGCATGCCCTGAAGCGCATTGCATCAATAAGCTCTGAGGCATCGGGTGCGCCGATGGTGAGTATCTTTTCCTCGTTTTCTGTAATGGCGGTGTTTGAGGAGTAAAGGGTTTTCAGCTCTTCCTCAGTCAGGGGCAGCGGTGTGCCGATGCCTACACTGTCGGGAATGAAGGCCTCCTCCTGAAGGTCAGCTATAAGCTCTGCTGCCTGCTTGGGAGTGTAGTAAGCTCCGTCAACCTCGATCTCTTCATATTCCTTCCTTACAAGGCTCACAAGCCTTGATCTGGCGTTTACAAGGTCGGCAATTACCTTCCTGCGCTCCTGCTCATAGCGCTCCGCCTCTTCATCAAGGGTCTCTGCGTTGTAGGCGGACATATAGTCGTTTATGGTGTTGAGGGAGTTTTCAAGCTGCTTCTGGTTATCGTCAGAAATGCTTACGCAGAGCGGGCGGATAGGCTCGCTTATCTTATCACGGAGAACAGACAGCGCTTTTGAGGTCTGGCTTGTTACAAGCACGCTCTGTCCGCGGCTGAGAAGGTCTCCGATGATGTTGGATATGGTATGGGTCTTGCCTGTGCCGGGAGGTCCCTGCACGATAACAGCAGGATTCTCCTTTATCTTTCTTGCAATGAGCAGCTGCTCGCGGTTTGCCTGCTTTTCCAGAAGGAAATCAGGGTCGATTCCGTTGACGGATATCAGCTTTTCAGCTATGCTCTGCTCCCTTGCTTCGGTTTCGGTGTATACGCCCTCACCGAGGATGCTCAGCAGCGAGGGTGAAAAATCCTCTGCGATTTCTATATCGTCAAGGATTTTTTCGGTCATGGCAATATAGCCCGAATTGCGTGAACGGGTAAACAGCACGCTGCCTCGGGAGATTTTATACTTTGCCTTTGTTTCTCCGTTTGTAAACTCACTGTCGAGAGAAATGGTATTGCAGAGCCTTGTGAGATAGTCGTCAAGGGGCTTCCTGTCAAAGGCGTGGATTCCGCTGTATTCAAGGTCGTTTGAAAAGCCCGACAAGGTCTGTGTTTCTATATCAGGAAGCATTCTCAGAAGCCTTGTATTGAGGGCTGCGGGGGTATCGCAATCGCAGATTGTGAACATGGGCTTCTGGGCATCAAACTCAAGGGTCACGCGCTCGATTATAAGGGGATGGCGTATGGCAGCTCCCTCACCGAGGTCGCAGGTGAGCATTCCGTCGCCTATTACAAGCTCCATCCTGTCCTTTTCGCGGCTCATCTGTGACCACAGGTCGTAAAGCCTGTCATACACCGCACGGGCTTTTGCGGCAGGCTCCGCATCGTATCTCCATGCATCGCGCTCTTCGAGCCATCTTGTTACGGCATCACGTCTCTCTATGCTGTCTGCAAACAGCTCGGTGCGTATTTCATCGCTTTCCGCGTCATCGCAGAATTCACGCTTTTCCTTTACAGAGACCCTCTTCATCGGGTCTTCCCAGCCTTCTTCCACCCAGCCTGCAAGCTCCGCAGGCATCATGGGGCATGGTGCTACCTCTGCCTTTTCAACGGTCAGTATGGCTGTGCTGTCCCCCAGTGCCTCCTCCCCTGCCTGCAGCACTCTTATTGACTTATGCTCGGGCAGATTGAACATTTCCAGACTGAAGGGATAATCGTTATAATCAAGGCAGATATCGCACTTGCGCTCAACCAGCGCCTTGACGTAGCTGAATATCTGTCTGAGTTGTTTTCTTGCGTCCATTGTGACAATCCTTCCTGTAATTCAAAACCCCGGATCGCCCGGGGTTTTATTTTACTTTTTTATGCGATAACCCTTTTTACATAGCTTGCGAAGTTGGGGAATACAACTCCTGCTTCCTCAAGATTCTCGTTCCAGCGCTTTGTCCATTCAAGAGATACATAGCCCTCATAACCTCTGTCCTTGAGTGCAAGAAGTGCAGCCTTGACAGGGATATCGCCCTTTCCGAGCATCCTGTAGGCTACCTTTCCATCCTCGATCACCGAGTCCTTTATGTGAACATGGTACATCCACTGTCCGATGTTTGAGAGTGTTGTCTCAACGCTCTCGCCGAAGTAACGGTAGGGATGGTGTACGTCCCAGATTACGCCCTTGTTTTCGCTCTTTATACCCTCCATGAATTCCTTCATTACGGCTGTATCTGCCAGAGGACCGTTGGTCTCGATAAGGGGCATTACTCCGTACTCCTCACCGAAACGGCAGACGCGCTCATACATATCTGCACAGAGTCTGAGGTCGGCATCACAGGGCTCAGGTACATCAACGCACATTACGCGGATGTACTTTGTGCCTGTTTTTGCTGCCAGGCGAATGTAATCCTGTGCCTCGAGAACACCTGCGGTGCATTTATCCTCACGGGCAAGCACTGCGCCTGTATCGAAAACAGGAATTTCCATATTGCCTGCATCAAGACGTGCCTTGGTTGCTTCCACATTTTCGTCAAGGAAGGGCTTGCTGCGGGGAGCATATATCTGCTTTCCTACGCCGCGGACCTCGATGCCGTCCATGCCTATATCCTTTGCGGATGCAAAGATTACGTCCCATGCCCAGTCAGGGCAGCCAAGTGTTGAAAATGAAAATTTCATTGTATATCACCCAATCTTTGTAAAATTAATCCCAGTTGTTGAATTCGCCTTCATCGCTGAACTGAATGTCGCCGAAGGATGCAGGCTGCTGGGGATTTGAAGGTCTTTCGGGGGGGACAGGAGGATGATAAACCGTTCTCGGCTCTCTGTCCTGTGCAGGGGCTTCGCTCTGCTGGCGTCTTGCGGATGCCTCATAGTAGTAAGCCCTGTTGTCCTCGGAATCGGTCTGTGCTCCGCCCGGTGCGCGCTTTATGATAAGTATGATTGCGATTACCAGCGCGATAACGAGAATTGCGATTCCTATTATCATTACATGGATAAGGTTTACGCCCTCATCAACACGTTCATCTTCGTCGGGGATGGTGTTCATGTTGAGCTCGCCCATGAGGGTGAGTATCTCGGAGTAGTATCTGTCGGCAGTCTCCTGGTTTGTGTCTGTTCTGACCAGTGCCTTTGCTTCTGCCACCTTAGCCATAAGGGTCTGATATCTGTCCTGAGGATAGGGTGTGGGGTCGATGCCCTCGACGGTTGTTATGATTCTGTCAAGAGCTGAGAAGTTTGCTGTAAGCACAAGGTTTGTCATGGCGCTTTCAAGGGCTGCCTGTGCTTCGTCGATTGCAAGCTGTGAGCTTTCCTGGTCTGCAATCACCGCTTCAAGGGCAGCAAGATATCCATTCACTGTTTCCCATGAGCTTTCGGTGTAAATGCTGCTGTCAACGGTCTTCACTCTCTCCAGAAGCTCAGATGCATAGGTTCTGTCGCCGCGTCTTACCAGTGCCTCGAGGGCTGCTGTAAGCTGCTCTGCGGCAGAATTGATTATGGATTCGTCGGTCTGGATGGAGATGAGATTGTCAAGCTCTGCAGCGTACTTCTGCATGTTGTTCCATGAGGAGGGAGTATAATCCTCTTCCCTGAGGGACCTGGCAATTTTCAGAACGTTGAAGGGGGTGGTCTGAATATTGTTGATCACAACGGTGGCAGTTGTTTCGTTGCCTGCCTTGTCCTTTGCAATGATGACATATTCACCGTTTCTGAATGCTACAAAGGAGGGTGTATAAATTCCCACATACTCGCCGTTGACAGTTACGTTGAGCATGCTTATATTGTCTGTTACATTGAAGGTAACTGTGACATTCTCGTCTGTAACGGCGGAGGTCGACTTCTGGATATTTGCAATTACAGGTGCGGTATTGTCAAGCACGATGCCTGCAGAAGGGATTTCCTTTGAGACATTGCCTGCGTTGTCAACCGCTCTGGCATAGACATTGCCGATAAAATCCTTCTTCAGAACAGGCTTATTGTTCGGGTCATAAACCGACCAGCCTGCTTCACTGATATACGCTCCGCTCTCTACAGGCTGATACTCATAATATGCCACGCCGCTCTGCAGATCTGCTGCGCCGTCGATAGAGCAGGTAACGGTGGATGTAAAGAAGCTTGAGAAATTGGAGGTGCCGTATGTAACAGCGCCCTTTTCATTGCCGAAGGTGATTGAAAGCAGTGAGATATCGGGAGGGATAATATCAAAGTTCTCAATGCTCATGGACACTTCGTTTGAATAGTTCTGTGCAAGGTCAACGGAGCGGGCATAGACCACGCAGGAAGAATTTACGGTGAACTTGTCGTAATATTCGATCCATGTGCCGTCAGCGCCGATTCGGTATTCTGAGCGGAGATAGCCCGATTCGTTGTCGCTGCCCGGTGCAAGGGCGATCATCTGGGCGGTGTTTATCCACTCGTTGGTGTCGGGAATTATAGTCGGTGCGCTGGGAGGATTCTTGTCAATGCTCTCGATTTTCGCGCCGGCTATGGGAGACTGCAGATTGTCGCCGCTGACGACCTTTGCGGAAATCTCCACATTATCGCTTACTGCAAAAGGCTGGGTGTATTCTGTCCACTCTCCCCCTGCTATGCAGTAGTAGAGTCTTGCGTTTTCGTCAAGGGTATCCGCCGAGGTTATCGTTACCATTACCGTGCTGTTTGTAGGCTCGGTGGGGAACTGAATAAGCGGTGCGCTAAGCTCCTGAACAGGCTGAGACGGTGCTGCCTCAGTGGCAACGGTATCGCTTGCGGAGGTTTCCGACGCAAATACAGCAGAGCCAAGGCTCAGCACCAGCGCAAGTACGGCGATCAAAACGATAATTTTCGTTTTCATGTATATTCATTCCTTTCCTCTTTAAAGGACCTTTTTCGAAAAATACGCAGAGCAGATTATCCCATATGTTTTTATTTTCTGCATAATTTTCCGATTACTATAATAACACATCAGCCTTTAACTGTACAGATAATTTTCTAAATATTCTGTAAAAATCCTGAAGAACTATTTTTTATGTTTTCACAATTATTACTTGAAACTAAAGGCATAAAGAGTTATAATATATGTGTGTTTTGCATATTTACAATGGAAAAGTGTCACAATTTTTAGTAAACTGTTACACTGAAGAAAGAGAGTGAATAAATGGCAGATATCTTTTCGGCATATCGGAAACAGAAGGATTTTCTGATATGCGTTGACAGCGACGGCTGCGCCATGGACACAATGGACATCAAGCATATCAGATGTTTCGGCCCCTGCATGGTGCAGGAATGGAAGCTTGAAAAATGGAGCGGGGATATTCTCAGTCGCTGGAATGAGATAAACCTCTATACCATGACCCGCGGCATTAACCGTTTCAAGGCACTGGCTATGGCTCTCTGCGAAATCAATGAGCATTATACGGTTATTGAGGATTTATCCTCTCTCACAAACTGGACAGAAACAAGTCCTGAGCTTTCAAACGGGGCTCTGGAAAAAGCTGTTGCGCAGAATCCTGACAGCGTTTCATTGAAGAAGGCTCTTGAGTGGAGTCAGGCTGTAAACAGATCTATTACCGAACTGCCTGAAAAATGCAAGCTCCCCTTCCCCATGGCAGCGGAAGCTCTGTCTTTTGCTCACGAAAGAGCCGATATTGCAATTGTATCGAGCGCTAACCTTGATGCGGTGCTTGAAGAATGGGAGAAGTTTGGGCTTCTTCCCCACACCGATATCGTACTTGCCCAGAATGCAGGCAGCAAGGCATTCTGCATCGGTGAGCTTCTGAAAAAAGGATATGCTCCTGAAAATGTGGTTATGTGCGGCGATGCCCCGGGCGACCTCGATGCTGCAAGAAAAAACAGTGTTCACTATTATCCCATCCTTGTGGGACACGAAAAGGAAAGCTGGGAGGAATTTATATCCGAAGCTTTCGACAGACTGATAAATAATACTTATGGAGGTAAATATGAAAAAGACAAAGAAACCGCTTTCCTCAAGAACCTTGGAGAAGATGCTTAAAAAGGGTATTCTCAACGGCGTTGACCTCAGGGCTAAACCCTACTGCCTCAATGATGAGGATATTCAGTGGGTCAAGACCACCATCGAGGGCATGACCGCAGAAGAAAAGGTCGGTCAGCTCTTCTTCCAGCTTACCATGGGCATGGATGAGGCTTATCTTCAGGAGCTGATGGAGAAATACCATCTTGGCGGCTGCCGATACAACAATATGCCGGGTGCTGCTGTTCAGATGCAGAACCGTATACTTCAGAAGTACGCAAAGGTTCCCGTATTTATCGCCTGCAACACCGAAGGCGGCGGAAACGGCTGCTGTTCTGACGGCACATACATAGGCTCGGGTATTAAAATCGGCGCAACAGGCAAGACCGAATATGCTCGCAATCTCGGACGCATGGCAAATGAGGAAGCTGCCGCTCTCGGCTGCAACATGGCTTTTGCGCCTGTCTGTGATATACACTACAACTGGGAGAACACCGAAATTGTTTCCCGTGCATTTGGAAATGACCCCGGGAGAGTTGCCGAAATGAGCCGCGCTTACCTCGAGGGCGCCCACACCATCGACGGATTTGCCTGTGCTGCAAAGCACTTCCCCGGCAACGGTCACGATTTCCGCGATGCTCATATTTCCAATAACGTCAACATCTTCAATGAAAAAGAGTGGATGGCAACCTTCGGTATGGTTTACAAGACTCTTATTGATGCAGGGCTTGATGCAATCATGGGCGGACACATAATGATGCCCGAATATATGCGCGGCGTAAAGCCCGGCATCAAGGACGAGGAGATGCTCCCTGCCACCCTCTGCCCCGAAATCATGACAGGTCTGCTCCGCGATAAACTGGGCTTCAACGGCATGGTCGTCACTGACGCCAGCCACATGGTCGGTATGACCGACCGCATGACCCGCAAGGAAATGCTCCCTGCCTCCATCAACGCAGGCTGGGATATGTTCCTCTTCTTCAATGACCCCGATGAGGACTTCGGCACCATGCTCGATGCCTACAACAACGGCATTATTTCCGAAGAGCGTATGTGCGAGGCGCTCACCCGTATTCTCGGTCTCAAGGCTCACATGGGACTGAATAAAAAGGCTGCCGAAGAGCTTGTTCCTGCTCCTGAGGTCGTTGCTGAAACCATCGGCAAGGCTGAGTATATTGCTGCTGCAGAAGCTATCAGCAAGGACGCTGTGACCCTTGTAAAGTATAAGGACAAGGATGTTCTGCCTCTCACTCCCGAGAAATACAAGAGAATCATGATCGTTTACGTCAAGGGTGCGGCAGGTCCTATGGATGCTCTTGTTCAGATGGCTATGGGCGGCGGTGCTGGAAAGAAGAATCCTGCTGAGGAGCTTCGTGACCGTCTTATCGAAAAAGGCTTCGATGCGTTTATTTATGAGAGTCCTCTGGACAAGATGAAGAAGCAGATTGCAGCAGGCGAAAAGCCCAATCTCAACCTCTATTTTGCAGGTAAGAATGCTATCAGCGACTTCGTTTCAGGGCAGGATCTTGTAATAACCCTCTGCGATGTCATGAACGGCAGACCCTCCTTCGGACTCTCCAAGGGCGGCGGAGAAATCCCCTGGTATGTTTTTGAGCTGCCTGTTGTTGCTATAAGCGTAAATGCACCCACAATGCTTGCTGACATTCCTCAGGTTCGCACTTACATCAATGCTTATGATTCCAAGCCTGCTACTATGGATGCTTTAGTTGACAATCTTGTTGCCGGTCCCGAAGCATTCAAGGGCTCTGACCCCATTGACAGCTTCTGCGGTCTTTGGGATGCAAGGATTTAGTATATATTTTGTTAAAAGAGCTATGCGCCGCAGCGCATAGCTCTTTTGTGTATTTGGGATTTCATCAGCAGATTCGTTGTAGTGAAGCATTACTTTTTATTGCAAATTATCTCAACTGAATCTGCAAGTATATTTTCATATCTATCGCACACGGTAAAGGTGAGGGTTATCTGATCTGCATCAAAATCGAAGCTGTCAGGGCAGATATTTACTGCTTCGCCCTTTTTACTTAGTATTTCGGAGAATACAAATTCACAGCCATCCCCCACTGCCGAGACACGGT
>JAZUPA010000066.1:0-17379 GCA_045604945.1 Acutalibacteraceae bacterium | reverse complement strand
GGAGTAATTACAATGTATAACATTCTTACACTCAATAAGATCGCTGCTGTTGGTCTCAACCGTCTTGGCGAAGGCTATGTAGCAGGCGATGCAATCGAAAATCCCGATGCAGTTATCGTCCGTTCCGCCTCCATGCACGATATGGAAATGCCCGAGAGCCTTCTGGCTATCGCAAGAGCCGGCGCAGGCGTCAACAACATTCCCCTTGCTGACTGTGCTGACAAGGGTATCGTTGTTTTCAACACCCCCGGTGCTAACGCAAACGCTGTTAAGGAGCTTGTTATCGCTGCACTGTTTATGTGCTCCCGTAAGGTCATTCCCGCTATCGAGTGGGCAAAGACCCTCAAGGGCCAGGGCGCTGACGTTCCCAAGCTCGTCGAAAAGGGCAAGGCACAGTTCGCAGGCCCCGAGGTAAAGGGCAAGAAGCTCGGCGTTATCGGTCTCGGTGCTATCGGTGCTCTCGTTGCAAACACCGCTTATAACCTGGGCATGGACGTTTACGGCTACGATCCCTTCATGAGCCTTGACGCTGCATGGAGCCTCTCCAGACACATCAAGCACTCCGTAAACCTCAAGGAGATCTACGAGAACTGCGACTATATCTCTATCCACGTTCCTTACAACGCAGACACCAAGGGTTACCTCGGTGCTGAGGCAATCTCCCAGATGAAGGACGGCGTCCGCATCCTCAACTTCGCTCGTGCAGAGCTTGTTGACGCTGACGTTATCAAGGAAGCTCTTGCCAGCGGTAAGGTCGGCGGCTACGTTGTTGACTTCCCCACCGATGAGGTTCTCGGCGTTGACGGTATTGTTGCTATCCCCCATCTAGGTGCATCCACTCCCGAATCTGAGGACAACTGTGCTGTTATGGCTGCTGACGAGGTCAAGAGATACCTCGAGGACGGCTCCATCAAGAACGCTGTTATGTTCCCCGACCTCGACTGCGGTCCTGTTGAGAACTACCGTCTCTGCATCCTCCACAAGAACATCCCCAACACCCTCACCAGAATCGCTGCTGTATTCTCCGAAAAGGGTCTCAACATCGAGAACATGCTCTCCAAGTCCAAGAAGGACTATGCTTACACTGTTCTTGATTGCGACACCGAGATCAGCGCTGCTGACCTTGAGGCTGTTGCAGCTATCGAAGGCGTTATCAGAACCCGCGTTATCAAGAAGTAAGACTTCTGTAACAGAAAAAGTTCCGAGTAAAATGATACACACCTCCAAAAGTCACTTCCTTTTGGAGGTGTGTATTTTTATGGGTAAAACATGATGAGAAAGCAGAAAAAAATGCAGAAGATTAATAGCAGAGAATCAGCATTTTATGAATTATAATAATGCATACTTTACTGCAACGACAGAATATCCTTGAGCCAAAAGGAATGAGTCCGATGCAATACCGAACTCATTCCCCAACGATTCAATTTTTAACTTTTGTCTAACCTTTATGGCACACTTCATTTAAACGAGTGCTTTCTTTCCAACTAATTGAACGATGGAGGGTTTCCCTTCAGGTCTGTAAATCTGCTGTCCTGAGGAGACGGCTCCGACAGACTGAAGTACATTTTTGCAGCTTTTGTAGTTCCGAAGTCACGGTTTGAACCACTGTTCTGAACCTTGTTGAATGCTTCCCTGAACATTGCATTGTGAGCTTCTTCACGGTTGAGCAGAAAATCTATTGTATCCTTTACCTTTTTATCGTTTATCTGCCGATACAGATATTCATATACAACCTTTGCCCTCTGCTCAGATGCTATATTTGAAAGCAAGTCCGCACACAGGTCTCCTGTAACTGTCACATAGTCTCCTGTCCACGAATAGCCTGAGGCATTGATGAGCCCCGGATTAAGTCCCAGCAGCACATGGGTCTGGATCTCCCCTGCCCCAATCTTCTGTACGTCAACGTCATGTCCGTTGAGCAGATTTATTGTCTGTGCAACCATCTCCATGTGGCTAAGTTCTTCCGCTGCTATATCCATGAAAAGATCCTTTATCTCGGGGTCCTTTATGCGAAAACTCTGGGACATATACTGCATAGCCGCTTTAAGCTCACCGTTTCCGCCGCCCAGCTGCTCCTGAAGCAGCGCTGCATATTGTGGATTGGCTCCCTCGACTTCTACAGGGTGGAACAGCATTTTTTCGTGTTTGAACATAATCCTACCTCCGTTTTTTAAGTAGTATATGCTGAGTTTATTATGATATTCACGAAGGTTTAGTTGACTCTGATTGGAATTATGGGTAAAATAAATTTACGCTTACATTAACGAAAAGAGGATAATATGAACGATTCAAAGCTCCGCGCATCCGCTGACCTCGGCTCAGGCAGTGTCGGCAAACTGATTGTCAGGCTTGCTCTGCCGTCAATCATAGCTCAGGTTGTTAATCTGCTTTATAATCTGGTTGACAGAATTTATATTGGACATATTCCGGAAGTTGGAGACATGGCTCTTACAGGACTGGGGCTTTGTCTGCCTGTTATTATGATTGTCACCGCCTTTTCCCTGCTTATTGGCGCAGGCGGTGCTCCCAGGGCTTCCATAGCAATGGGAAAGGGTGATACTGCTCTTGCCGAAAAGATACTCGGCAACTGTACATTTCTGCTGATCATCACTGCAATTGTTCTCTCTGTCATCCTTGAGATTTTCGCTGAACCGATACTCATCATGTTCGGCGCAAGCAATAACACCCTCCCCTACGCACTCGACTATGCACGCATATATCTGGCTGGTAATATTTTTGTGATGACTGCTCTTGGTCTGAACACCTTTATCACCGCTCAGGGATTTGCTAAAATCTCTATGGCTTCCGTTATTATCGGTGCTGTACTCAATATTGCCCTCGACCCTTTATTTATCTTTGGGTTCAATATGGGTGTCAGAGGCGCTGCTCTGGCAACAATTATATCTCAGGCGGCTTCCGCGATATGGGTCATCTGTTTTCTTTGTGGCAAAAAGACCCATCTGCGCATCAGGAAATGTAATTTCCGTCTCAGCGCAAGAGTTGTCGGTTCTGTTCTTGCGCTTGGTGTTTCCCCTTTTATCATGACCGCTACCGAAAGTATTCTTAATATCGTATTCAATTCTTCCCTCGCGAAATACGGCGATGATATCGCTGTCGGTGCAATGACCATACTTGCCAGTATCATGCAGCTCATGATGATGCCTACTCAGGGACTTGCCCAGGGAACTCAGCCCGTTGTGAGCTATAACTATGGAGCAGGAAAGATCGACAGGGTAAAAAAAGCATATCGCATTCTGTTTATCAGCTGCTTTGCCTACACCCTCATTTTCTGGATCATTCTCCAGCTTGTTCCGGAATTTTTCGTTCAGCTTTTCAACAGCGAATCCGAGCAGCTTCTCAGAACAACAGTCTGGGCTCTGCGCATCTATCTTGGTGCAATGGGTTTCTTCGGAATTCAAATGGCTGCACAGCAGACGTTTGTAGCTCTTGGTCAAGCGAAAATTTCCCTGTTCATTGCAAGTCTGCGAAAGCTTATTCTTCTTATACCTCTTATATATATTCTCCCCCACTTTCTTCCGGACAAGGTTTTTGCAGTATTCCTCGCAGAGCCTATCGCAGATGCAATTTCGATTATTGCTGCAGGAAGTCTGTTCTTCTTCAACATTAAAAAAATACTCAGTAAAGCACCCTCTCAGCCTTTATCACAATAGAACATAAGCAAAAATGAAAGCTCCGAGTAAAACTCGGAGCTTTTTGTTTTTACTGTTCGTCGGGGCAATCGCAATATTCGCAGATTCTGCCCTTTGTATGAGCGCCGCATCTTTTGCATATCCAGCGGCGTTCATCAACTTCCCTTTCCCGCTTTGTTCTCTCCTCTTCTTCCCTTTTTCTGATCTGTTCCGCTTCTTCATCTGCCTTTTTCTTTTCAAGATATTTCGGAACAAAGTACCACGCCAGCAATGCAAGTCCTGCAACCACGCCAAAAACCGCGGAGTCATTGGCTGAGCCGCAGTTTCCGTAACCGCCCATTATCAGAAGAATGCCTATAAGCACCTTCCAGTATCTTGCAAACCAGCTTTTGTTTTCGCAGTATTTATACTCCGCCTTACTGACGGTTTTGCCGCATTTTTTGCAGGCGTATCTTCCTGTTGTGCGATTATAGTATCCGCCTTTTGATACATCGAATCTGCTGCCGCATTCCACGCAGGTTACCCAGTGAGGTGCTCCCATTTATATCTCCCTCCGAACTGATTTTTCAGCATCATTTTATCAAAGAAGCCGTACAGCTGTCAAGGCAAAGCAATCGCACCGCTGACAATAAAAGCTCCGAGTAAAACTCGGAGCTTTTTTGTTTGAATTTTATTGATGTTGCCTGCAGCTTGTTTCAAAATTATTTCTCAGAATAGTCTCTGTTTAGCAATAAATAATATAAAACAACCCAAATCGGAAGAATAGCTATGTACAGTGCAAAACCCCACCATCCCGGAGCCAGCAGTGCCAGGGAAACCATCAAAAGCGCACCTCCGCACAGAAACCAACTCAACCACACATCTATCCCATCCAAACTATATCTGCTTTTGCATGCAAGACAGCGTGTACACGAATTTCCACAGCCTAGCAATTTTGCTAAATAACATGTAAACATAACTATAAGCACATACAACACCGATTGTTCTAGCACGGTCAGCAACGGAACTGAGAGCCACATATATAACAGTATCACAAGCACCTGAACAGCCACAACAGCGATATTATACAATATAGCTCCTAACGTGCGATGATAGTCAAAGATAAAAACCAACAGAGCTGCTATCACACCAACAATTGCCGCAAAAATATGGACATTGACCGGCGCGAAAGAAGATAATGCATCGAGCGAATAACTCTCCGGGCGAGTGTGAACAAAGCCGAGTGCGACTGCTCCTCCAATATAAATCAGTGCAACAATTATCACTAAAACCGCAGTTGCTATATTCTCTTGTGCCTGATGTCCTTTGATATTAGTGTTCTTAAAAGCAGCCTCACCTATATTTTTTCTCAGGTGTTTCGGTACAGATACATATTTAAGATTGGTACAATCCATAAACGCGCCGCTACCAATACGCTGAACACTATCTGGAATATCAATGCTCTTGAGACTGGTACAGGATTTAAATGCTATTGCTCCAATCTCCTGCATACCATTTGGAATGGTGACACTGGATAATTCTGAGCATTCACAAAACGTACCACTACCAATACGCTGAACATTGGCAGGAATATTAATACTCTTGAGGCTGGTACAAAATTTGAATGCTTCTGCTCCAATCTCCCGCACACCATCTGAGATAGTTACACTTGTTAAGCTTGAGCACTCGCGAAAAGCACCAATGCCAATGTTCTGAACACCGGCAGGAACAGTGATACTTTCTAGATTTGAGCACTTGTAAAAGGCATAGTTGTCAATACACTGAACACTTTCAGGAATACTAATTTTCTTAAGACTTTTGCAGGATTCAAATGCGCTATTTCCAATCTTCCGCACACCATATGAGATGTCTATTTTTAATAATTTTGAGCATCCACAAAAAGCACAATTGCCAATATCCTTAACATTGCAAGGAATAGTGACTGATACAATGCTCTTATTTTCAAACGCTCTATCAGCAATGCTTGTCACCGGAAAACCTTCAATGCTTTCAGGTATGCTGACCGAACCTGTACTTCCCCAGTATCCTTTGATGACTACTCGAGAATTGTTTATTTCGTATATAAAGGTTTTTTTGATCTCCTCAAGTTCGCGCTGTTTTTCAATTTCTTTTTCTCTTTTTATCCTTGCCCTTTCCTCCTCTTTCCGTTTTTCTTCTTCTGCTTTCTGCGCAGCCTCCCTGGCAGCCCTTTCTTCTGCTTCTTTTCGATCTTTTTCGGTCTGCTCAGCTAAGCGCATTTTACTAAGCATTTCAGACTGCTCGTCCATCAACTTTCGGTAACCTACTGCTATATCAGGATTAGTATGGTCAAGATATACCCTCAAACCGTTAATCTGAGCTATTACCTCATTAAGTTCTCCAGAATTACTGCACTGCAGCGCAAACTGCCTGCAGTACTCTATCAATCTTTCCCACAGTTCACTTTTTGACTGTGTAAAGTCAGTCTTTGTCAGACTTTCACATCCTGCAGAAATAACGTATGTATAGCTATCCTCGGCAGCCTCCAGAAGCCCGACGGCTCCATCGATTGATTCAAAATGTTTACCACATTCACTCTGCGCCATTCCAAGCCAACCTCTGTAGTCTGCAGGGTAGCTTTCGGTCATCTGCCTGAAATAATTGGCTGCTCGTTCAAGATCAGACGGTTTTTTTCTCATGCTATAGTTGCGCCAGAAAATCGAAGCATTTGCAAACAACTGATCAGCCGAAGAAAGAGCTTTCGCAGGGGTATAGCTATCCTGTATTATTTTCTTTGCTCCTTCAAGAACTTCAGACAGAGCCTTTTCCTCTGTCATGTTCCATGCATCCACAGCTTGAATTCCTCCAAGATATGTTTTCATCGGCTGTTCATCGGCTGTAACATTTTCAATATAGACTCCAAGAATAGGCTTGCTGCAATGGTTAGCAGTGCTAGCTTCGTTTCGTACATGAGGACTCTTTAATGCTGCCTCCGATACCATCATTATGACGCCTTTACAGTCTGCGTCTTCGATCGCTTCAAGCAACTCGCCCTCCCAGTTTACCGCTACTTCAAGAGCATCATCATAGTATACATTTATTCCATTTTCATGCGCATAACGTGCATACTTTGCCGCAATACTGCTCTGTTCAGATTTATAACTAAAGAAAAGATACGGCAATCCTTTATTTCTGTTATATGAGAGAAAACCAAAATTTGTTGACATTACCACACCTCTTTTACAAATATCTAAATTCATTATAGCTTTAAAGTTTTGTTTTTTCAACATATTTTTACCATATCTGCAAAATCCAAATGCGATTTTATTCTATTTCAGTTTCTTTTTCCGGCAACCAATGTGCTATGTCAATACATTCTTTACCGCTCACCAGGATTACCGGCTGTATCTTTGTTCAGATTTGCTGTACATATCAGATAAAACAACAGAAAAGCTCCGAGTAAAACTCGGAGCTTTTCTGTTTTATCTCTCATAAGGGGAATCGCAGTATTCGCAGATCCTGCCCTTTGTATTTGCACCGCATCTCTTGCAGGTCCAGCGGCGCTCATCCAGCGCTTTCTCCCTGCGGATGGCTTCTTCCTCTGCCTTCTCTTCCATTTCCCGCTTTGTCTTGGATTTTGAGACCATATACACAACAAGAATGATTATTCCGATAAACGAAAGAGGTCCTCCGAAAATTATCAGCAAAAATATAATTATGATGATTTTGGACGCATCAAGCTCGTCCTTTTTCTTCTTGCTCATCCGATGCTTCTGTCCTTTCCTTCCATATGCCATCAAGTTTAACAAAACTGTCCTGCAATGTCAATCAAATCGGCTTGCTTTTGCGAAAAAACAGCCCTCCGCCATGCGGAGAGCTGTTTTGGTTAAGTTTAGACCATATCCTTCTGCTCGACCTTTTTCTTCTTTCTTCTGACCTTCTTGATTCTGAGAATCAGTCTGCCGAGAAGAATGTATACAAATATAGCCACAAAGAGCAGAATGATATATGCGATGAGGTTTTCGGTATATGCAATAAGATTTCCCTCATAGAGCTCTGTCAGACCTGTCTGGATCTGTGTGCTGATGCCCATGGATTCAACAAGAAGCTTCATCTCGTTGAATATGGCGCTGATTATCATGATAATACCGACGCAGCTTGCGACAAACAGCAGCACAAGTCCTGCTCTGACCCAGGTGGTATTGTCCGACTGAACCACATAGTAAGCAGCTCGTGTAATCGGGCGCAGACCCTTGAGGTCCTTTTCTATAGCCTTGCGTGTGCCGACTGCAACGCTCTGGGCAGTATTGGGCTGAGCACGCATAGCTTCGCCGTTTTTCTTGTCGTATATGGGATAACCGTCAGGATCTCTCTGTATGTTGTCACCGGCTGCCGATTCCTTTGCCTTCTCTTCGTTGAGGGCAAGGGGCGCTCCGCAGGAAAAACAGAACAGGTCCTCTTTGTCGTTTTCTGTATTGCAATTTGGACACCTGATCACGACAACACCTCCGTTTACTGAATGTTATGGGAAAATACAGTTTCAATCAACCGCAGAACTTATTTTGCAGCGGTCTCCTGCTTCTTTGCCTTTCTGTTGCCGGAAACTCTCTTGCCGAGCAGTGCAACGCCTGCAAGACCTACAAGACCGGGGACGCCGTTGCCGATAACAGCGGGGAGGATGGAATTGATCTTACCCTCGTCAGCGTTTGTCTTCTCTGTGTCGTCGGTCATATCGCCTACATCGATGGTGATGTCGGAAGGATCTTCGTTATCTGTCTCAGAAACAGCAGTGCTGCCGGGATTTGTCTGGTCAGCAACCCAGCCTCTGAACTGTGCGCAGCCTGCAGCGCCGTCACCGATGGTGTACAGAGCGATAAATGCAACAACAGCCAGGAGAATGATGAGAGAGGGAAGTTTGAGGGACTTCTTCTTGTAAACCTTCTCAGCCTTCTTTTCGGCTTCGACAACTGCGGGTGCCTCAGCAGCAGGTGCTTCAACAGCAACTATAGCTTCCTCTTCAACATTCTTGCCGCAGATAGAGCATACCTTTGCATCATCGGGGATAAAGTTGTTACAGAACTTGCAATTCATTTTTACATTTCTCCTTACTTATCTGTTTGTTCAACTCCGGCATTGCCGGCAATTACCGAATATTACTGTGAAGCCTTGCTTCTCAGTGAATCTGCATTTGCATCGATGGATGCAAGAGTGCCTGCGTCAATTACTCCGCGATCCTCAAGATACTTGATGATAACGCGCAGCTCAGACTCTGTGGTTGCCTTGCGGTACTGCTCATAGCACCAGTCTGCATGAGCGCGGTACTGCTTTGCCTTGTCCATATATCCGAAGGAATAGATGCCGCCGTGCTCAGCCATATATTCATAGCGCTTTGCGTAATACTCGCAGAACCATGTGCCGTAGCCGGCATAGACATAGTAAAGCTCCTCGACGGTCTTGTCGTCGTCGTCATTGAACAGCGCGCTGAACTTCTGCTTGTATTCCTCTCTGAAGTTGACTCCTTCAGCAGCGCCCTTATCCTCAACAATCTGCTCCATGATGTCATCCCCCAGTTTTGCGCCGCGGACGTGCTCTATCATTTCAACGCAGGATTCGTAGATGCCTGACTCGATCTCAACAAAGGGATTTTCTCCCGCAGAGGTGGTTGCCAGTACCGCAACCGCTATTGCAACCATGCATACAACAACCGTTGCGACGGTTGCCAGAAGAAGTCTGATCACTCTTCCTATGCGCTTGTGGATCGGAAGCTTTTCAACCGGCGCAAGGGCAATGAAGGGAACATCAGAAACAGCAGAATAGTCAATTGACGGTGAAAATCCGCATTTTGTGCAGAACTCTGCCCCTGCACGCAACGGCTCACCGCAGTTTTTGCAGCGATTGTTGTTTTCAGCCATATTATTTACCACGCTTTCCTCATTTTATGTCGCTGCAGAGCCCCTGCAGCCTTCAAGCGTCATTTTTGCAGAATATTACTGTACATAATGATTATTGCATAAAAAACCATAAAGGTCAACATTTTAACGCAAAAAATTATTATTCTCTCCTTCATCTTTCCAAAACACATCACTGTATTTTCATTGAAGCCCGGCGCCTCCGATGATATAATACAATCAGCCTTATCAATTCTCTTTCGGAAAGAGGTTTCAGCAGCCATGTCAGGAAAAAGAAAATCCACCCCGCGGGGCATCATTGCAGCAAAAATCATACTGTGGTCGGTCACCGCATTCCTTCTTGCTGCCGGCATCGCCGGCGACGGCAGAGGATGCGTATCCGTTTCCTGTCTTGCCGCCTCGGTGCTGCTTGGAATAATCACCGCAGCCCTTACCTTCCGCTGGGACGGCAGGCGCGGCAGAGAAAACGGCGGCGACGATAAGTAACCTGTGCAGAACAGACTCAGGGTCTGTTCTGCATATTATTTTTATCCCCTCGCAAAGCACTTGCAAATACATACATATAATTGTATAATATTTTTAAGTATAGCCGCATGCAGTTTTGCGGCAAAATGAGTATGGAGGCTTTTATATGGGCTTGCGTCGTTCAATTAAGGAAATGATAAGTCCTTCTGCGGTATTTCTCGACAGAAACAAAAGCACAATAGAACAGATAAACTCCCTTGATTTCAAGGATAAAACCGATAACGCACTGCGTGTTTTCGCAGGCTGGCTGCGCGAGCAGATGGCAGACAAGAGCGAGGAGGAATGTAAAAGATTTCTCATTCCCACCTTTGCCCTTGCAAAGGAAGCCCTCCGCCGCGTGACAGGTCTTTCAGCCTATGACACCCAGCTGCTCGGCGGCATTGCTCTTTTTGAGGGCAATCTTGTGGAGATGTACACAGGCGAAGGCAAGACCCTCGCAGGCGTTATGCCTGCCGTTATGTACGGTCTTATGGGGCACCGCGTCCATATGATAACCTTCAACGACTACCTCGTTGAACGTGACTACGAATGGATGAAGGATGCTTACGAAATGCTCGGTCTTACCACGGGCTATATCACCGCACAGACCAACTTTGACACCCGAAAGGCCATGTACAAGAAGGATATTCTCTACATAACCCTCAAGGAATGCGGCTTTGACTACCTGCGCGACTTCCTTGCTTGTACCAAGGATGAGCTGGTTCAGCGAAAATATCAGTACGCCATCGTTGACGAAGCTGACTCCATGCTCATAGACGAAGCAAGAGTTCCGCTGGTCATCGCAGGCGACGTCCCCTTCTCCACCAGTATCGCCAAGAAGGCAAGGGATATATCCCGTATGCTGACCATGGACGTGCATTTCAAGGTCGACCAGTTCTCAAATCAGACCAGCCTTACCCAGAAGGGTATTGTTGCTGTTGAAAAGATCCTTAAAATCGACAACCTCTTCGGTGAGGAAAACCTTGAGGTTCTCGACGCCATCCAGAACGCCCTCAAGGCAGAGCATCTGCTTAGGGTCGATAAGGACTATCTTGTCCGCGACGGCAAAATCGAAATCATCGATGAATTTACGGGACGTGTTGTTGAAAACCGCCATTATCCCGACGGTCTTCAGGCTGCTGTTGAAATCAAGGAGGGCATCTCCAATATCAGCGCAGGTATGATAATGTCCCAGATAACCATTCAGTATTTTATAAGAATGTACTCAAAATTCTGCGGCATGACCGGTACCGCCACAACCTCCGCAGATGAATTTTACAGCATGTACGGTCTGCAGATAATCGAAATCCCGCCCAACAAGCCCCTTATCCGCAAGGACAGAGAGGATAAGCTCTTCTCAACCAAGGAAGCAAAGATGCGTGCGGTTATCACCGAGGTAAAGAGCCAGCATGCTACGGGCCGTCCCGTTCTTATCGGTACCACTACGGTCGAAGAAAGTGAGTGGCTTGCAGGCGAGCTGAGAAAAGCAGGTGTTTTCACCCAGGTGCTCAACGCCCGTCAGGATGACCATGAAGCGCAGATCATCGCAAAGGCAGGCGTTCTTGGCGCTGTTACCGTTTCCACCAACATGGCAGGACGCGGAGTTGACATCAAGCTCGGCGGCGGCAACGAAGCCCAGGCGGAAAAAATACGCTCCCTCGGCGGACTTTTCGTAATCGGCACGAACCACTACGAAAGCCGAAGAATAGACAACCAGCTTCGCGGCCGTGCCGGCAGACAGGGTGACCCCGGCGAGACACAGTTCTTTGTCTCCATCGAGGACGACCTTATGGTCAAATTCGGTCTTCAGAAGCTGCTTCCCAGATACGTTATGTCCTATTCAGGCACCAACGTCATCCGAGACAAGCGAGTTTCCATTGAGGTTGAGCACGTTCAGAAAATTGCAGAGGGCTACTATCAGGATATGAGAGCCCAGCTTTCAAGATATACCCAGATAATCGACGACCAGCGCCGTGCAATACACTCAAGGCACTACCATATACTCAGAGGCGATATCGAACCGAGACTTCTCGCAACAAAGAACCCCGAAAAGGCTCTGCGCCTGCAGAAGGCTTACGGCGAAGAGAAGGTGGCTCTGGTGGAGCGACAGCTGCTGCTGTACTTCATGAACCGCTACTGGGCAGAGTATCTTGACCATATCAGCGATGTCAGACAGGGTATTCACCTTGTGGTCATCGGCGGAAAGAACCCCCTTGACGAATTCAGACGCGAGGCTATTGTTGCATTCACCTCGATGTATGAGGCTATCGACCGCGCTGTTGTCGACGCCTTCGATACCGCGGTAATCGGCGAAAACGGCGTTGACTTTGAAAAATCAGATATGCGCGGACCTACCTCCACCTGGACATATCTCATCGATGAATCCGCAGACCAGTTCAGCCGCATGCCCGACCTGCTCAGAAAGATAATGGGCATCAAGGGCGGCGACGAGGATGATGATACTGAGGATTATGATGAAGAGTAATGAATGATGAAGGATGAATAATGAATAATTGAGGATTGGCTTCGCCAACGGATTATATCTCTCCCTCCAGTAACTGACGTTACTGAGGGAGAGAACATACAAAACAGCTGAGCGCCAAATTGGAAGTTCACGAGGTAAGTTTATGCTGAAATTAAGACCATATCGAAAAAATGATAGTCGAAAAATAGTAACTTGGGCTCAAGATGAGAACACATTTTATAAATGGAGTGAAGGAAGGCTTGGCAGTTTTCCTGTTTCGGCGGAACGTATGGAACAGGCAGTTTCCGGTAGAATAGATAACGAAAAATATTTTCCGTTTGTTGCTTTTGATGAAGATGGAATAGAAGGTTTTTTTACCCTTCGCCAACCCGGAGAAGCCGCAGGTGAATTAAGCTTCGGATATGTAATTCTGAATCCTGAGGCAAGAGGAAAAGGTTATGGAAAACAAATGCTGCAGTTAGGATTAAAATTTGCGTTTGAACTATACGGAGCATCGAAAGTGACATTAGAGGTTTTCGAGAATAATCCAAGTGCTTATCATTGTTATAAAGCGGTAGGATTTATCGAAAACGGAAATAGCTTGACTTATAACATATGTAATGAAAAATGGACAAGTATTGAGATGGAGATTTGTAAATAAAATTCAAGTTGCACGCAAAGGCAAATTTTAATCAAGGAGCAACACTTATGATAGAAGACAGCAGAAAAGGCTCCCTCTGATGAAGGGAGATGTAACTGAAGTTACTGAGGGAGAGAAAAAACAATAGATGAGGTGAGTGTGATTGTATGAAAAAAATCAAATGGAATACCGTGGTTTTTCTATGTTATCTGGCTTATTGTCTCTTTTTCTTTATTTTGTTTTGGGGATTCTTTTCCGATAATGATTTATTTCATAAATATTATAATCTTACTTACATCTGCTTGCTGATTTCTTTTGGAATAAATACAATAAGCCAGCTTACAGCAATGGTCATTGACCTCGTTACAAAACAGACATTTACGATAAAATGGCTGATTGCAGGGGGCTTCCTGTTGCTGTTTACCATAGCATTTACATCCGGACAAAGCGTATAATTACGCTGTTGTGCAAAGGCAAATTTTATTAAGGAGCCACACTATGATAGAAGACAGCAGAAAAGGCTCCCTCTGATGAAGGGAGATGTAACTGAAGTTACTGAGGGAGAGAAAATTAAAGGTTTTAATTCATAACAACTGACCTATGTACATGAATTTGCGGAATGGAGGATTTGAAATGAAATATATAAAGTTCATTGCCGTCGTAATTGCCATTTGTTTTATTTTCTCTGCATGCAACATCAGAGAGGTGCAGCAACTCACTTACTTTGGCTTCAAAACAAGCGACTTTACCATTGTGGAAGAGTCCGATACGCACGGTTTTCATGGTGACGGTTACTATTATTTGATTTTAGACTGCTCAGAAAATGTGGAGCAAGCAGAAAAGATTGTTGAGGACTGGAATGAACTTCCCTTTACAGAAAACTTGCAGCTTGCCATGTATGGCGGAGTAAAGGATGATATAGACTATTGCTATTTTTTCGCCGAATTAGCTCATTTGCCCGCTGTTAGTAACGGTTACTATAAATTCCTCGATCGTGACTCCGACGCAGTTGATTATTCGGACGATACAGACCTGTTCAGCAGATATTCCTTTAATTTTTCGGTTGCAGTGTATGATTTAGACACAAATACTTTGTATTACTTTGAAATGGACACATAATACTCAGGGAATAACCTTTCAGTAACTCCCAATTCAACAGACAGATCAATATAAGGAGCAACACTTATGATAGAAAACAGCAGAATCAAGAAAATCCTCTACGGCGGGGACTACAACCCCGAGCAGTGGGAGGAGGAAATATGGGCTGAGGATATGCGGATCCTGCCCCTTGGCGGCATCGACGTGCTGACCATAAACGTATTCTCCTGGGCGCTTCTCCAGCCCTCGGAGGACGAATATAACTTCGAAAAGCTCGACAAGATAGTAAAAATGGCAACAGACAACGGCTTTAAGATCTGCTTTGCCACAGGCACTGCCGCTCATCCTGCATGGATGGCAAAACGACACCCCGATATTCTCAGGGTTACCAAGGACGGCATGCGCCGCAATCACGGCGGCAGACACAATTCCTGCCCCAACAGCCCCACCTACGCAAAGTATTCCGTTGCTCTCGCCCGAAAACTCGCCGAGCGTTACGGCAAGAATGAAAACATTGTCGCATGGCACGTTGCAAACGAGTTTGAAGCCGCCTGCTACTGCGAAAAGTGCGCAGAGGGCTTCAGAGAGTGGCTGAAAAAACGCTACGGCACTATCGACAAGGTGAACGAGGCATGGAATCTCAATTTCTGGAGCCATACCCTTTACGATTTTGATGAGATAAATCCTCCCACAAACCTCAGCGAGGAATGGGGATATCACCGCACCACATTCTCAGGTCTCAGCATTGATTACTGCCGCTATCAGAGTGAAGCGGTGCTGAATATGTACCGCAGGGAGTATGAAGCGCTGAAGGAAGTCACTCCTCATATCCCCGTTACTACCAACCTCATGGGTACATACTGGCCACTCGATTATCACGAATGGGCGCCTTATCTCGACTTTATTTCATGGGATAACTACCCCTCTCCCACCGAGCCCTACACCCGCACCGCCATGGTCCATGACCTGATGCGCGGTCTCAAGCAGGGCAAGCCTTTCTGTCTTATGGAGCAGACTCCCTCTGTCACCAACTGGCAGACCTATAATGCACTGAAACGTCCCGGCGTCATGCGTCTTCTCAGCTATCAGGCGGTAGCACACGGCGCGGACACCGTCATGTTCTTCCAGATGCGCCGCTCGAAGGGCGCCTGCGAAAAGTTCCACGGTGCTGTAATCGACCACTGCGGTCATGAAAACACAAGGGTTTTCCGCGAAATTGCGGAGCTTGGCGAAGAGCTTAAAAGCCTCGGCGATGAAACTCTCGGCAGCCGTATGAAGAGCAATGCTGCAATAATCTGGGACTGGAACAACCGCTGGGCGCTTGAATATTCCGCAGGTCCCAGCAACGATATGGACTACGAAAGAGAAGTTCACCGCTATTATTCGGCGCTTTCCAAGAACGGTATTTCAACCGACATGATAAGCGTGAAGGACGATTTCTCACAGTACGATATTCTTGTGGCACCTGTCCTCTATATGATGAAGGAGGGCGTAGCAGAAAGAATTGAGGAGTTCGTTTCTAACGGCGGAACACTTGTCACCACCTATATGTCGGGACAGGTTGACGAAACCGACCGAGTATTCGGCGCTTACCCCGGAAAATTGCGATCAGTATGCGGTATCTGGGTTGAGGAAGTTGATGCTCAGCCCCCTGAGCACAAGAATACAATCTGTATTTCCGACGGCGATTTAAACGGCGAGTATTCATGCACCTTCCTATTTGAGACCATCAAACCCGAAGGTGCGGAGACAATCGCAACCTACGGCAGCGACTTCTACGCAGGCGAAGCGGCAGTTACAAGAAACCGCTTCGGCAAGGGTGACGCATGGTATATCGGCACGGCCACCGAGGGTGCTTTCCTCGAAAAGCTCTTTAAGAAGCTGGCAGAAGATAAAGGCATCGATTGTGTTGTTTCCGATTACAATGTGGAGACCACACGCAGATACAAGGACGGCATTTGCTATCTGTTCGCACTCAATCACAACGACGATATAGGTTCTGTCACAGTGCCAGCCGACTGCACCGAGCTGCTGACAGGCGCGCAGTGCAAGGCAGGAGACAATGTTGTTCTGCCGAAGTACGGTGTCGGGATATTTAAGTATTGACGGGAAATAATCTCTCCCTCCGAATCATGCTTGCATGATATAACCTCCCCTCGTCAGAGGGAGGCAAGCGGTCTTCCCTTGTCAGGAGAGCTGTCACCGCGCATCTTACGCTCTTGGCTCCCCTTGTCAGGGGAGCTGTCAGTAAGTTCGCCATCGGCGAACTTCAGTGACTGAGGGGTAGTCAATCTGAAAAGGAATGATTTTTGTGAAGCCCTACAACAAAGCAAACATACCTCTCGCAAAAGAACTTCGCAAAAATATGACTCCCCAGGAACGAAAACTGTGGTATGATTTTCTTCGTTCGTATCCCGTACGTTTTCAAAGGCAGAAAGCAATAGGAAATTATATTGCAGATTTCTACTGTGCAAAAGCTCAGCTTGTAATTGAGCTCGACGGCAGCGGACATTATACCGATGTACAGGAAGAAAAGGATAAAATCAGAACGGAAGATTTAGAAAAGCTGAATCTGACCGTTCTGAGATTTTCCAATCTGGACATCGATAAAAGCTTCAAAAGCGTGTGCGAGCACATTGATAATGAAGTTAAGAGATTGATGAAGGTTTAGATTTTTATCTCTCCCCCAGTCATCGCTTGCGATGACATCCCCCTCGTCAGAGGGGGACAATTAAAACCTCCCTCTGACGAGGGAGCTGTCAAGGAGTGACTGAGGGAGAGAATAGTCAAACAGCCGACCGATAAACCTGAATTTGACAAAGGAGTGTGATTGTATGAAAGTAATTAAAAAGATAGCAGTTCTTATAACACCGCTTTTATTATTTGTAGTTTTACTTATCCCATATAGTTGGGCAAATCAGCAATTCATTGTCGAATGGTTTGGCTGTGGCTGCCCTGTAATAGACGAATTTGGCAATATGGTTGAAAACAAATTTAACGCCAACGACTTCACTGCTTTGTTTTGGTTGTTCATCTCTATTTGTGTAACCACAATTTCGGTATTCCTATCTAAGAGAATACCCAAAGAAAAGATTTGGTTCAGAGTTTTGTACATAATAGGTATGTTTTTGATATCAATCTTGATAACATATCAAT
>JAZUPA010000065.1:0-2948 GCA_045604945.1 Acutalibacteraceae bacterium | reverse complement strand
CTGCAAGATAGATAACTGCGGCGATAATAATCAAGCCTTTTCGGTCGATAAGTGCTTTCTTTGTTTCCCACAGAAACAGCGGTAACTGTGGTGTTCGGCGGCTTACAGCTTTACTGAGTTTTGTGATTATGCTGCTGTTTGTTCTTGACAGCATCACCTTGCCCGACGCGGACAGCACACAGACAGTCGGAATCAGTGTGAATGCTGCAGCTCGCAACACTATTGCCGATGAAGCAAAACCTACAGGCTTGCCGAAAACATTCAGATTACAGTAATTCTTATAGAGTACATCATTATTAAGCAGTGCGAATATGTTGCAGTATTTGAGGATATTTATGGCATCTGTTGGGATTATCAGAGCATACAGCAGATACTGAGAGCCGAATAACAGAACAGAACCTACAGCAGCGGCAACAGATTCAAAAAGTGCAGACAAAAGCCAGAAAATCAGACCGATTATTGCGACTGCAAGGGCTTTGAGCAATGCAGAAAAAATGAAGTAATCCAATATACTTATCGGAAGAGAGCACTTCATAAATTCGGGAACAGATTGTATTGAACGAAGCAAGCCCATATCTCCGTAAACAACTGAAGCAGTTGCCACAGATGTGATTGTCAATGCAAGGCTCACAATAATACTCACTGCAGAAACTATCAGCACACGCCCGAGTGCAAGCTGAATCCGTCCGTTTTTTGTACTGTGAATCAGATAATGCAGACCTTTTCTTTTTTCTTCGGTAAACAACGTAACAGCATAGAGAACAGCAACAATCAGAATAAAGTCCGATGTGATGTAGTTTGAGAAAACAACAACTCCTCGGTTTTCGCCAAAGGAAACCTCCCCTGACAGTGCGGCATAGTCCTGTGCTGTCTTTTCTATGTTTACCATTGAAAAGCTGTTTTGACCCTGCAATATGGAAATGGCATCAAGGTCATCGGCGTTATTTCTCACATTCTGCAAAAAGGCAGGATAGCTGTCAAGATATGCTGTGAGCTCTTCACCCTGCAAGGTTATTGCCTTTTCTTCACTGCACTCATAGGCGAAGAATACACAGTTAAGCAGCAGAGCAAGGGCAAAGAAAACAAGAGTTTTTCGTGATAGAAGAACTCGCTTTACTTCATTCATAAGCGCCCCTCCGCATAGTAGAGATAAACGTCCTCAAGGTCAGTGTTATCGTCGGTCTGCGTGAAGCTTTCGGGAATTTCGTCCTCGACTATTCGCAGGCGGTAGTTATCGCCGCAAAGGGAAACCTGACCCTTCGGGTATTTTTCTTTATGTGCCGCAACGTCCTCGTAACTGCCAATAAATATGCTTGTCTTGCCCTTTATACTGCTCACAAGCTCCGAAGGAGAGCCGGAAACGAGTATCTTACCTTTGCTCAGCACAATAACGCTTCCTGCGATTGATTCGATGTCGCTTACAACGTGTGTTGCCAGCAGAACGGTACGCTCACGGGAGATTTCGGATATGTAATTGCGCAGTCTTATGCGCTCCTCGGGGTCAAGTCCTGCGGTGGGTTCATCAAGGATAAGTATTTCGGGGTTATCAAGCATTGCCGCCGCCAGCAGCACTCTCTGACGCATACCACCTGAATAGCTGCCCAGTTTTTTGTGTGCGGCATGAATCAGTCCGACTATCTCAAGAAACTGCTCGGTCTGCTCTTTGCAAGCCTTTGCCTTCATGCCCTTAAGCGAGCCGATGTAATGAAGAAACTGACGGGCAGTGAATTCCTCGTACATTCCCTGAAGCTGCGGAGTGTAGCCGACTTTACTGCGGAAAGATGCGCCGAGAGACAGAATATCCGTGCCGTTGTAGAGTATTTCGCCCTCGGTGCGTTTGATATTGTCAGTAATGAGGTTGAGCAGGGTGGACTTGCCTGCACCATTGGCACCGAGAAGTCCGTAAACGCCTTTATCGAATGTGAATGTAAAATCAGACAGAGCCGCAAGCTCGCCGTATTTCTTTGTAAGATTTTTAATTTCAAGCATCAGTAAACCTCTCTTCCTTCAAAACAGAACAAATCTTCCCATACCGGATTTCCTGCAATAATATCTTCAATGGAACAGCATACAACCTTTTCGTCATACTGGATATAAACTGTACCATCGAGAATGTTAAGGGCATATTTTTCACCAACGCCCTGTGCGCTGTCGCTTACAGGTATTTCAAATTCGGCAATCTTTTCGCCATCCAGTGTGCAAACCGCCACTCTGACATTTTTATCTGATACATGGTTAATCTTCTCGTCTGCAATGTACAGATATTTGCCGTCGGTGGTTATGCCCACAGGCTCAATGTCTTCATCAAAAACAAATTCGGTTGATTCCTTTGTCAGAGGGTCGTATATCATAATGCGGGAATCAAAGTCTTTGGTTTGCATGGTATACCAGAATTTATCACCCACTGCTGTGCCGCTGTACAACCAGCCGTCCTCAATAGTGACTATGCACTCAGTGTGCTTCTCGTTGATGTTATAAGCATAAATATTGAAATTAAAATCTGTTGAAAGGCACATAAAATAAACCGTATCACCTGCGGCAGTCATATTAAAAAACTGTCCGTGTTCGTTGCCCTCGATTATGCTTCGGCTTCTGCCTGTTGCAATGTCTATCTCTGCAATACCTACGAGTGATACTGATTCATTTCCGGAAAATTTATAAGGGAAGTAAGCTTTACCCTTATGAATTACTAGACCGGTAAATGAGCTTTGCGAAATAAAAGGGTCATCGGTGGACATTTTTGCAAAGGTTGATATTTCCGTAAGCTCTGTTCCGTCTTTTGAAGCACGAAGGAGCTTGTACATTATCTCGCTGTCGGTAGCTTCAAGAGCTGCAATATACAGCTCGTTTTCATAATAGGCTGTACCTAAGGCACGGTATTTCTCACTTGTGGCGGTGCAGTATATGTTGCCGTCATGAGCGCATTCGGGTTTGCTGCAAAGGAAAAT
>JAZUPA010000064.1:0-9781 GCA_045604945.1 Acutalibacteraceae bacterium | reverse complement strand
CCCGACTTACCATCAGAAGATTTGGGATCATTGCTTTGCGTAACAACAATTTCACCCGGTAAGACTTTTGATGGATCGTAGTCGGCGTAACTGTCGCGCCGATGTTGTATTTTAACAATCATTTAAGAAAAATTTCTACATTTCAAACAGTAAAAATTAATCCTCGCTGTCGATGAAATCGTTGTCATCATCGGTATAATCCGCAGCTTCATCCGCAGCTTTCTGGGATGCATGAAGATTCTGCCTTGCTCTGCGGAGCTCACCAAGACGCTGGCTCATGTAGTCCTCGGTTCTTCTGAGGCATGCCTCTGCAAAATCCCTGGCACCCTTGCGGATTTCACGGGAATTTGCTCTTGCCTTTGCTTCCTTTTCGGCAGCAAGCATGGTTGCCTGACGGACGATATCTTCCTGATTTACCATCTGTCTGGCGCGCTCTTCAGCCTTGCGGATGATAGCTTCTGCTTCCTTACGGGCATCGTTGAGAATCTCACTGCGATTCTTGACTATGGACTGTGCCTTGCGTATCTCCTGAGGAAGAGCAGAACGCATATCCTCTGTAATCGCGCGCATCTCCTCAATATTTATCATGCAGCGTCCGCCGCTCATGGGTACAGGTCTTGCATTGTCAAGCAGCTCTTCGATCTCTTCAATTAACTCTTCTACACTTTTCAACTCTCTAACTCTCCTTTGCGCCTAATCTTTTTGCAATCTTTTCGCACAGATCCGCAGGTACAAAGCTCGAAATATCGCCCCCGAAGCTTGCTATCTGCTTTACAACGCTGGAGGAAAGGAACATATTCTCTGCACTGGTTGTCAGGAACATGGTCTCAACCTCAGGGTTGAGCTTTCTGTTAGCAAGCGCCATCTGAAATTCATACTCGAAGTCAGAAACCGCCCTGAGACCCTTTACTATCACATTTGCGCCGATTTCTTCTGCAAGGTCTGCAAGGAGTCCGTCATGGCAGATTACCTCAACATTTGTAAGGTGACCTGTCACGCTTTCAAGCATTTCAACGCGCTCTGTATCTGTAAAAACCGCACTTTTGCGCGGATTGTGCAGCACTGCAACGACAACTCTGTCAAAAATCTTTGAAGCTCGGTTAATAATATCAAGATGTCCTATTGTAACCGGGTCAAAACTGCCCGGGCAGATTGCCGTTCTCATACTTTACACCCTATTCCTTTATCGCACGTCTGCGATACATTGTAATCTTTGTTTTGCCGTAAACGTAGGTTTTATCAATCACAAACTCCACCACTCCGTTAAAGGATTCAGGGAGCACGCGCTCCTTGGGAGTTTCAACGCAAACGGTACCTGTCATTGACATATGCTCAACTGCCGCTTTGATGAAGCTGTCCAGTTTATTGTCCGCATATGGCGGATCAATAAATGCTATATCAAATATCTCTTCGCTGTTATCAAGGTAGCTCAGTGAATCCGACTGCACAACCTTTGAACGATCTTCAAAGCCGCATGCTGCAACGTTTTCACGCACAACAGCAACCGCCTTTGAGGACTGCTCGATAAAGAGCGCACTCCGTGCGCCTCTGCTGAGAGCTTCAAGTCCAAGCTGTCCGCTTCCCGCGAACATATCGAGCACTCTTCTGCCTTCTATTGAAAATTGCAGCGCAGAAAACAAGCCCTCCTTGACCCTCTCCGCCGTAGGTCTGACATCAAGATTTTCGAGGGTTCTGAGCTTTCTTCCGCGAGCTGATCCAGTAATAATTCTCATATCTTATCTCCTTTGGTTACATAAAACATATTATCACAAAGTTCTATGGTTGTAAAGTGTCTATATTATGTTTATCATGCATTATTTTGTTTCATTATCGTGATATGCATTATAAACTGCTTTCGCCGCCGACTTTGTCATGCCTGCAACTGCTGAAAGCTCCTCTTCTGCGGCATTTCTGATTGCTGTTATTGTTTTGAAATGACCGAGCAGTGCTTTTGCTCTTGCCTCGCCTATTCCCTCTATGGCAGTAAGTGAAGAGCCTTTCATCTTCCTGCCTCTGGTCTTTCGGTGATAGGTTATTGCAAAGCGGTGTACCTCTTCCTGAATGGTGCCGATAAGGGTAAACACCTGCCTGTTTTTTGATATCATGACTTCCTGACCCAGGGCAGAAATCGCTCTTGTGCGGTGCTTCTGATCCTTGACCATACCAAACACAGGAATATCAAGACCGTATGCTTCAATTATGGGTCTGACCGCTGCAACGTGCTGTTCTCCGCCGTCAAGAAGGATAAGGTCAGGCAGTGTGCCGAATCCCTCCTCTCCCTTGTTGGCAAGGTATTCGTCGAGACGTCTTGTAATTACCTCACGCATTGAGCCGTAGTCATCCTGTCCCTCAAAGCCCTTTATTCTGAACTTTCTGTAGGAGCTTTTCAACGGCTTTCCGTCGCGGAACACTACCATTCCTGCCACGTTTGCATCGCCCGCGGTGTTTGAAATATCGTAAGCTTCGATATATTCGGGTGCTTTGGGCAGTCCCAGCATTCGCATAAGATCATCAAGGGTTTCTGTCATATCTCCTGTCTTACCGCGCATAATAGATAGGTGCTCTGCCGCGTTCTTGCGGCACATGGCTACAAGCTCCACCTGCTCTCCGCGCATCGGTACATTGATGGTGACCTTTTTTCCTTTCTTTTCGGTCAGCCAGTGTTCAAGCAGCTCTGCGCTCTCAGGTTTTATATCTATATATATTCTGGGAGCTATGCGGTCTCTGGAGGTGTAATAGCGGGCAATGAATTCTCCTCTAAACACCTCCGGAGCAGGGGGCGTATCAAAAATGAAATGCTCTCTTTCGTACAGTCTGCCCCCAAAATAACGCATGATTTCAATGCAGGAAGTATTTCCTGACGCCGCTGCGGCAATTACATCCTGCTCCTCTACTCTGGTCATTACAACCTTCTGCTTTTCGCGGATTCTTCGTATTGCTGCAATTCTGTCGCGGATTTTTGCAGCCTTTTCAAACTCCAGATTTTCTGCCAGCTCTTCCATCTGCGCCGTCAACACCTTGATTGTGGTATCCGCGTCTGACCTGAGAAAATCAAGCGCCTGCGACAGTGCTTCATTATACTCTTCCTTTGATATATTCCCCCTGCAGACACCCATGCACTGCTTTATGGAGTAGTTCAGGCATGGTCTGCTGCGTCCGAAATCTGCAGGGAATTTTCTTCCGCAGGTAGGAAGTCTGAATATCCTGCAGGCTTCATCCACCGCCTCACGGACTGTTGTGCCTGATGTGTACGGTCCCAGATACTCCGCTCCGTCATCCTCTGTTCTGCGAACCATTCTTATGCGCGGATAGTCCTCCTTTGACACCCTGACATAGCTGTACCCTTTGTCATCCTTGAGCAGAATATTGTATTTCGGTGAATGCTGCTTGATAAGACTGCACTCAAGCACCAGGGCTTCATATTCGGAATCGGTGACGATGTAATCAAAATCCTCCACATTCTGAACCATTCTGCGAACCTTGATGCTGTGGTTTTCCTGGGAGCCGAAATACTGGCTGACTCTGTTCTTCAGCGCCTTCGCCTTTCCGATATATATTATTTCCTTTTTGTCATTGCGCATGATGTATACGCCCGGTCTCAGGGGCAGTGACATCGCTTTTCTGCGCAGGGCTTTTATATCGTGGCTCATATTTGCCTCCCTTTTGTCTGATTGCTTATATTGTACATTATTCTGAGCAAAATGTATATATCCAAATCCTTCTCAAAGGAACTGATATGATGAATTTTTGTGTTAATAACTCCGCTCTTTCAGGCGGCGTATGTATTACCGCCGAAAACCTCTGCCGCGATGTGGGCAGGCGCGGTCACTCAAGGCGGATTCTCGATGATATATCAATTACAGTAATGCCCGGAGAGCTTGTGGCTGTTGTAGGCGGCTCGGGCTCGGGAAAATCGACACTCATCAACTGTCTCAACGGTTTCGAGCCTGCCACCAGCGGCAGGGTTTACATCAACGGCGAGGATCTTATGGCAAATTACAGCACCTTTAAATCCAGAATAGGTTATGTTCCGCAGTCTGACATAGTGCATGACAACCTCAGAGTTCAGAGCATGCTCAGATTTGTTGCAAAGCTCAGGCTTCCCGAAGATGTTACGGACTTCGAAATCGAAAAGAAGATTTTCGATGTGCTTCAAATCGTTGGGCTTTCGGAGCATCGCAGCAAGCTTGTGAAAAAGCTCAGCGGAGGTCAGCGAAAACGCGCGAGCATCGCTGTTGAGCTTATAAGCGACCCTTCCCTGTTCTTTCTCGATGAGCCGTCCTCAGGACTTGACCCCGAGGCGGAAACTGCCCTTATGAAGCAGCTTCGCAAGCTGTCCCGGGACAGAGGTAAAACGGTGCTTTGCATCACTCATACCCTACAGAATATCGCTCTCTTTGATAAGATAATATTCCTTGCCCCCGGCGGCAGGCTTTGCTTTTTCGGCACTCTTTCAGAAGCTCTCGATTTCTTCAGTGTAAGCCATCTGACCGACGCCTATGAGCTTATTACCGAAGACCCTTCGGGATATGTGCAGGCATTCAAATCCTATTGCAGGGGGGCTGCGCTTTGAGGAGGAAAGGCAGGTCTTTTTTTCGTCAGCTGGGTATTCTGATTGCCCGCAACACCGAGATTCTGCTGAACAGCACAGGCAAAATGATACTTCTTTTTTCTCTGCCTATAGTTTGCGGATTTATCGTATCTCTTGTTGCAGGAGACGATATGTTTACATCTTTTCAGGATTCTCAGACAGGTTATTTTGTTCTGTGCTGTGCGGTTGTTTTTACCGGGGTGTTCAATTCCATTCAGGAGATATGCAAGGAGCGAAGCATTGTCAAGCGTGAATACTGCGCAAACCTCGGTCTTGGCGCTTACATCTGCTCAAAGCTCTGCGTGCAGGCGGTTATCTGCGCTGTGCAGGCGGTGCTGATTCTTTTTATTTTTTCGCTTTTTTCCGATTTTTCAAGGGCGCCTCAGGGGCTGGTTTTTCCTGCCTTGGTCGAGTGCGGTATCACTCTTTTTCTGCTGAATCTCTCCTCCGATGCAACAGGACTTTTCATTTCTTCCCTTGTAAAGACTGCGGATGTTGCCAATATCATAGCACCTGTTTTTCTTGTTCTTCAGGTGGTTTTTTCGGGAGTTCTTTTTTCCATGACCGGTATTTTCAGATACATTTCCTTTTTCATGGTGGGGCGCTGGGCTATGGAGGCACTGGGGTCATCCTGTGATATTGCAGCGGAGCTTCGCTCCGCTCGTGAAATAGCCCTGTCCGCAGGGAAGGACATCGGACGTTACGAGCTTAATGTCATTGATATGTATGAGCCCACTGCTGAAAAACTTATTTCTGCGTGGGTAATGCTCTCCGCTTTTATTGCTGCTTTTTCACTTCTGAGTATTCTGACCCTCAGAAGTGTAGCCAAAGATACAAGATAAGCCACATTCTTCCGAGTGCTATAATAAGGTTGCGACGCAATTTCATACCAGCACAGTATAAGTGTGCATTTTTATCCTTAGGTAAAAATGCATGCTCTTTTCCGCATACTTGTACTGTGTGTAAAAATTGTGTCGCAGCAATCGGAGCAATGCGTTTTTCGTGCGCAGCTTCGGCTGCTTACTTTTTATTTTAGGAGGTAACTGCTAATGCATTGCACCCATTGCGGAAATCAAGTCGAGGCCGGAGTCAATTTTTGCAGTCATTGCGGCAAAAGTATTCCCGAATCGCACACTCTTACTTCGCGTCCCCAAGCCCCAAATCCCCCTTCGTTCAACATCGCCACATGGCACAAATTCATGTTTTCCGTTTTGTGTATCTGGGGAATATCTCTGATTTTAATGTTTGGTGATTGGTTTGAGTTGAAATCTTTTTCATACAAAACACTATACTCATCAAACCTCTTTTCACTTGGCGAACTGTTTACATACATGAAGCGTAATGGAATCAGCGATTCCAAAAGCGACATTGGTACTCCAATGGCTTTTCAGTTTATGATTATTGCGTTTTTCTTTATTATGCTGGCACTCTCTGCCTATTTCTTATATAAAAAAAGCAAAGCACTGTTCCCCTTATCCATTTCAATTTCTGTTTTTCTCGTTTTCATAACATGGCTTCTTACAATGTTCATCCTCTTGGAAGGTGATTGTGATGACTATAGCAATAAACTTACTGCAGTGCCTTATTTTTTTATTGCATTGAATGTTCTTAGCACGGTTCTGCTAAGCATTGCAGCCAAGAAGAAAAAGAATAAATGCTAAATTATCATGACTAAAAAAGACAGCCCCGATTTTGTCGGGGCTGCTCCTCTTTATGCGTTGTCGCACTCTTCTTTTGGTTCCTTTTCTGCAGGGGTGCCGTTTTCAGTGATTGTAGAGCGGGTTACAACACCCTCATACTTGAGCTTTATGTAGTGCTTTCCTGTAAATCCCTTTCCGCACATTCCGCAGACATACTGTGATGTAAAGCTGCGTCCTTTCTGAGTAACTGCTGTGGTTCTCTTGAGTATCACTCCGCATCGGGGACATCTTATCATGAACATGGATGCCTTCACAAGAGGATTTGTAAGGTCGCATATAGACACGGTTTTAAATGTCATCCAGCGGTAGAATTCGCTGTCGGCAACCCTTGCAAGAGCTTTGTAATTTTCCTCTTTGAATGTCTTTTTCAGACATTTGGCAGATACTATGCTGTCATCCAATGCGCGATGCATATCCATATCGCCCACTTCTATTCCCAGCTTTTCTGCCATCGAGGAAAG
Source organism: Acutalibacteraceae bacterium (assembly GCA_045604945.1). GTDB lineage: Bacteria > Bacillota > Clostridia > Oscillospirales > Acutalibacteraceae > JAISGQ01. Next base: position 3,029 of record JAZUPA010000064.1, on the reverse strand, counting down.
CCCCAGCTGCTGTCCGCTTTCAACATCCATTTCCATCTGGCAGAGCTGCTGCAGGTCGCAGTAGTTCTTCATGAATGTCAATGTTCTGTCTCTGCCGTATGCCTCGAGATTTTCCATTATTACAAGAATATCCCCTGTTCCGAATGACATGACGCAGTTTTCATCATCTCCTGCCCAACGGCAGAACTGGTCATAGGCTTTCATAAAATCCATACCCTGAGATACCTCGGAATTTGTTATATGGGTAAGGCGTTTTACTCTGCCTGACAGCTTTTTGTTGAATCTCGGGGATACCAGTACGGAAAATTCACTCTGTACATTGAAGCTCTCATCGAGCATGACTGCTCCGATTTCGATTATCTCATTGAAGTAACGTCCCAGTTTTCCGGAAAAGGTGCCGTTCCATTCAAGATCAATTATTATATACTTCAATTTTCTTTTCTCCGTCGTTATCGGGGATTCCCGCCGAACCAGGCAGGAATCCCCGATTTTATCAGTCTACGTCTACAAAGTTGAGTACGTCCTTGTTTCTTTCCTTGAAAATGTTGAATACAGCAAGCTCAACCTCGCTGTCCTCAACTGCTGCAAAGAACTGCTCCTCTTCGGTCTCGCTCTCAACAAGAAGGATGACTACTTCGTCTACTCCGTTATTGTCGGGATCCTCAACGGGGAGGAGTACAGCGTACTCATTGCCGTCATACTCGATAACGTCCATAAGCTCGAACTCGATTTCGTTGCCCTCTTCGTCGCAAAGGGTCAGGGTGTCAAATTCCTCTTCTTCGGGGATTGCATTCATGTTTTCGTTGCTCATTTTTTATTCTCCTTTTTTAGTTATTTTTTGCTTTATTCATTGCCTTTACTCGTGCTTCCTTTGTAAGAAGCAGTTTTCTCAGGCGGATATTTTTGGGTGTTACCTCAACCAGCTCATCATCCGCGATAAACTCCAGCGCCTGCTCAAGGGAGAACACAGTGGGCGGTGTTAGTCTGAGAGCTTCATCAGAGCCTGATGCACGGGTGTTTGTAACGTGCTTCTTCTTGCAGACGTTGACTATGATATCCTCGTTCTTCGGTGCATAGCCTACGATCATACCCTCGTAAACAGGCACGCCGGGACCGATAAGCATTCTGCCTCTGTCCTGTGCGTTGAACAGTCCGTATGCATTGGAATCACCGGTTTCAAAGGCGATAAGGCTGCCCTGCTGGCGAAGAACAATCTCGCCCTTGTAAGGCTCATAGCCATCAAAAATGTGGTTCATTATACCGTTGCCGTTGGTATCGGTAAGGAATTCAGAGCGATAGCCCATAAGTCCTCTGGAAGGAATCCTGAACTCCATATGGGTCATACCCGACTGACGGGTATCCATGTTGAGAAGCTCGCCCTTGCGTGAGCAGATTTTCTCCATGACAGCGCCTACATAATCTTCAGGCACCTCTATCATGAGCAGCTCCATGGGCTCGCATCTGACACCGTCGATGGTCTTGTATATAACCTGCGGGCGGGAAACCATGAATTCAAAATTCTGGCGGCGCATTGTCTCGATGAGAATCGAAAGGTGGAGCTCTCCTCTGCCTGATACCTTGAAGGTATCTGCAGAATCGGTCTCCTCAACGCGCATTGCAACGTTTGTCTCAACCTCGCGGAAAAGTCTGTCGCGGATGTTGCGGCTTGTTACATACTTTCCGTCCTGTCCTGCAAAAGGACCGTTGTTCACCATGAATAGCATTGATACGGTAGGCTCGTCGATCTTTACAAAGGGCAGGGGTTCGATATGCTCAGGGTCGCAGGCAGTCTCGCCTATATTGAGATCTGCAAAACCCGAGACCGCTATGATATCACCTACAGATGCGCCTTCTGCTTCAACTCTGCGGAGGTTTTCAAACTGGTAGAGTCTGCTTATCTTTACGTTCTGATTTGTACCGTCGGTATGACACAGAACCATCTGCTGACCTGTTTTTATTGTGCCTCGCTCAACTCTTCCGATACCGATTTTGCCGACATAGTCGTCAGCATCGATGTTGGAGAAAAGAACCTGTGCGGGACCTTCGGGGTCACCAACGGGAGCAGGAATGGTTTCGAGAATGGTCTCGAAAAGGGGAGTCATATCGGTACCCTTGCTGTTTATATCGAGAGATGCATATCCGTCACGGCCAGAAGCATATACTACGGGGAATTCGATCTGGTCGTCATCTGCTCCGAGGTCAATGAAGAGGTCAATTATCTCATCAACGACCTCAGCGGGTCTTGCCATGGGTCGGTCAATTTTATTGACTACAACTATAGCCTTCTTTCCAAGTCCCAGTGCTTTTTTCAGCACGAAGCGGGTCTGGGGCATGCAGCCCTCAAAGGCATCCACAAGAAGAATTATGCCGTCAACCATCATGAGGATTCGCTCAACCTCGCCGCCGAAGTCTGCGTGACCCGGGGTGTCAACTATGTTGATCTTTACTCCGTTGAACATAACGGCAGTGTTCTTTGCAAGGATTGTTATTCCGCGCTCACGCTCGATGTCGTTTGAGTCCATAACGCGCTCTGCTACAACCTCATTTTCGCGGAATACACCGCTCTGCTTCAAAAGCTGGTCAACGAGGGTTGTCTTGCCGTGGTCAACGTGTGCTACTATCGCTATATTCCTGAGTCTTTCCTGGGGTGCGTTTGCCATACATTAACACCTGAATTCTTTTAATTTACACAACTGAGATATTATACACCAGATACTCAGAAAAATAAAGACTTCTGTGCATATTCGCATTGCAGAAAAGCAGTGTGCCTGTTCCTGTTTTTTGGGCTATTATGACTATATCCTCACGCTCTCGTCCCCAAATTGGTGTTGACAAAGATTTTTCTTTATTGTATCATAGATAGGCTAAAATGCTGTTGTGGCTCAGTTGGTAGAGCAGCTGATTCGTAATCAGCAGGCCGTCGGTTCGAGTCCGACCAGCAGCACCACGAAAAAAGTCTCTTTTGTCTACCAGACAAAAGTCACTTTTTTCAATGATATCCGTTCCTGCCGGAACGGGTGATATATCTT
>JAZUPA010000063.1:0-17041 GCA_045604945.1 Acutalibacteraceae bacterium | reverse complement strand
TGCGTTCCGGTAAGGTGACTCGTGCTATCTAAGCTTGTTGCTGAAAAATGATACGCCCTGTTCGAAAGAACAGGGCGTTGTGCTTTATAACATCCTTTTTGCACAGGGATGCTGCAATGGAGCTATGATAAAACCGTCGTGGGGGATATCATAAATGTTTTCTCCTGTGTTTTTCGGGAATTGTGTAATGGTTGGGTTTGATAATCTGTATTTTCAGGTGAATTGAAACTCAAAACCTCTGCAACTTGAATTACACTATATGTTTTGCAAATGATATGTGCCCTTTCAATTCACAAAATCCGTTTTTCTGATAAAAACTATACGCAGGAACATTATTCTCTGTCTGTAAAAATATCTGTACTATTCCAATACTCTTTATTGCTTTTTCAATCTCTTCTAAAAAATAAGTTCCTATGCCACTTCCTTGTTTATTTGTCTGAATGCATAATTCCTCAATATAATATTCTGTGCCGGAATACCAGTGTTTGATATGTCCCATGGATACACCAATCAACTTTTCGTTCTCAAACAATCCATAGGTCAAAGAGTTGTTTTGCCCTATCAAATCATTCAAATATAAATTGAGCTGCTCTTGATCCGACCAGTCATCATTCCACGGTTCGATCGTAAACACACCTGTAAACAGTTCTTTTATTTTTTCTGTTTCATCTATTCCGATTCTTTTGAAATCATACATTCTCTTTTCCTCCGGATTCTGATTTATCATTTTTCTGACTATTGATAGAATCAATCTGTTTTTCTGCAGGAAACATCGTTTATGCCTCTTCCGATGGGCTGAAGCTCCAGAAAACGACTGTCATTATATGCCCTTGCGATGCTTTCGGGCAGGATCTCAAAATCTTTAAGGCGGTCTTTTTTGTATTTTAACCTGACTGTGACCTCTCTGCCCTTGCTGTCCTTTAAAAGCTCGATCATCTGCTCATAATCGCCGTTATCGTACAATGAGGGCTTTTTGAGTATGAAGCTTTCGTAAAAGTATTTCTGCACTCCGTCAATTATGCCCTGTGCTTCAATGTCTATAAGTCCTGATTCGAGGCAAACATCATATCCATCGCTGTAGCAGTCATGGATAAAGGACATTGGCATTTCCTTATATGTCGGTTTCGAAAAGATTGACATTATCTGCACCTTCCTGTTCGGCAAACTTTGGAACGGGCGATTGATAATCGCCCCTACGGTGGTGGTTTGGGGGTTCGTTGGCAGAATTGATAACGGGATGTCATAAATGCCATCCCCTACGGTTGTAAATGGGCATCGATTCTGCCGGCAGGTTTCTCTCCCTCGGTCACCTTTGGTTTGCTGCAAAATTGCTATAAAAATTCAAGTCTATCATCCTCCATGATGTTATCATTGCTAAATATAAAAGTCAACCCACAGCGGTTTTCAGCTGTGGGTTTTCATATTATGCTTCTTTTTTCTTGACGGTTATCTTTGATTCCGTACCTGCTATAAGGCGCTTGATATTTTCACTGTGCTTTCCGATTATAAGGGAAACATACATCACGGAAAGAACTGTGGTTATAACCAGGAACACCACAGGGGTGCTGCTCTGCCTGTATTCAAGGAAGCGTATTATAAACATTGTAATGGGGAAGGTTGCTGTAGCAATGCAGGAAGAAAGGGACACTATCTTTGACAGCAATATGCAGATAATAAATGTTCCGATGCAGACAGCAAAGGCAATGGGATTTATCATCAGGGCTATTGCAGCACCTGTTACGACTCCCTTGCCACCCTTGAAGCCGTAATAGATGGGCCATACATGACCTGTCATTACAAAAAGAGCGCCTATTCCCTTTCCTATTTCCAGATACTGGTCATTATAGGGCATATCGATTCCGAAAGCCTTGTACAGCAGTATTGCTGCGCCTACGGCGGCAACTGCCTTTACAAAGTCTCCGAGGAAGGTCAGGGCGGATGCCAGCGGTCCTACGCTGCGCAGCACGTTTGTGGTGCCTGCATTGCCGCTGCCGAATTCTCTGATGTCCTTTTTGAGATATGCTCTGGTGATTATTATGGAAAAGTTAATGCTGCCGAAAAGATATGCAACAATCGCCGTCAGAACGTAAACTATCGCAAGCTTGCTTATCAAATGATATCACTCCTATTTTTTGTCCGACCTTTCTCTTATCACAAAGCGCACAGGAGTGCCTTCAAGTCCGAAGGTTTCTCTTATGCGGTTTTCAAGATATCTCTGATAAGAGAAGTGGAACAGCTCCGCATTGTTGACAAAGCAGACAAATGTGGGGGGCTTTGTGGAAGGCTGGGTCATGTAGTAGATCTTCAGTCTCTTGCCCTTGTCTGTAGGGGGCTGTACGCGCTGGGTAGCCTCTGCCAGAAGCTCGTTGAGCATACCTGTTGTAATGCGCATGGAGTTCTGGTCTGCAACGTATTTTATCAGCTCAAACAGCCTGTCCAGTCTCTGTCCCGTTTTGGCGGATATGAATATTATAGGAGCGTAGGACATGAATGACAAGTCGTTTTCCAAACTTTTGCGAAATTCATCCATTGTTTTGTTATTCTTCACAATTGCATCCCATTTATTGACTGCAATTATGCATCCCTTGCCCTTTTCGTTGGCAAGTCCCGCTACCTTGGAATCCTGCTCGGTAAAGCCTACGGTGGCATCTATCATGATTACGCAGACATCGGCTCTGTCAACGGCAGCCTCGGCGCGGATTATGCTGTAGCGCTCGATATTGTCGCTTACCTTACTGCGGCGGCGGATACCTGCGGTATCGATAAACACAAACTTTCCGTGCTCATTCTCAACCGCGGAGTCAACAGCATCACGGGTAGTGCCTGCGATGTCGGAAACTATCATTCTCTCCTCGCCAACCACCTTATTGACAAGGGAGGATTTTCCTGCATTTGGCTTTCCGATGACCGCAACCTTGATGTAGCTTTCGTCAAACTCCTCGGAGTTATCCTCGGGGAAGAATTTTACCACTTCATCAAGAAGGTCGCCTGTGCCGTGTCCGTGGGAGGCGGAAACTGCAATGGGGTCGCCGAGTCCCAGATTATAGAATTCGTAGAACTCAGGCTGGGGTGCGCCCAGGGTATCGCACTTGTTGACGCACAGTACAATGGGGCGATTGCTCTTCTGCAGCATTGCAGCAACCTCCATGTCTGTGGCAACGACGCCTGTGCGGATGTCTGTAACGAAAATGATTACATCAGCTGTGTCGATTGCAAGCTGTGCCTGTCTCCTCATCTGGGACAGGATTATATCATTGGAATAGGGCTCGATACCGCCTGTATCAACAAGCAGGAATTCATGTCCGCACCATTCGCCGTCTGCATAGAGTCTGTCTCGTGTTACGCCGGGGGTATCCTCAACAATCGCCAGACGCTTGCCTGTTATCTTATTGAAAAGGGTCGATTTGCCGACATTGGGTCTGCCGACTACCGCAACTATAGGTTTTGCCATTTTATCCACCTCTTTATTCGCCTAATACTGCATCCAGCAGCTCGTATCCGTCATTTGAAACCACACGGACCGATATTGAAAGCTCCCTTTCCACATCCTCAAGGGATGTATCATCAAGGAAAAGGTCACCCTCATGACGGAGCATGACTCTCGGAATGAGAAGCTCGTCCCCAAGATGCCTGCCTTTCAGCTGAGCGATAAGGTCGCCGCCTGTAACAAGCCCCGCAACGGTTATAGTCTCTCCGAAAAAGTTGTTTATTATTGGAACTACGTTATATTTTACCGATGCCCACTTTTTCATGTTGGCATCGAGCATATTCTGAAGTATGGGGGCTGCGGAAACACCTGTTGCTATGGTTACCGTGCGCTGTCTGTCATCGCTATCTGTATCTTCAACTGCATATGCAAACTCGGTCTCAAGGCTCGTTACAAGCCCTACGCCGTTTTCAAGCTGGGCATAATCCTCGTATTCCCTGTCGGAAAGGAAGGGGATTCCTGCCTTGATGTAAAACTCGTCCGCCGCATATACGATCCTTGAGCCGTTTTCTTCGAGGGATTTTTCAGCAAAGCGGTTTGAGATTTCAATAACCTCAAGCGCCTCCGCTTCATTGAACAGGCGAAGATTGCACAGTCCTTCCCTGTGCATTGTAAGACCTACGGGAACAAGGGCTATGCTCTTCAATGCAGGGGTGAGCTTCATAAGCTCCTCAAGGGAGTATTCGAGCTCTTTGCCGTCGTTTATCCCCGGGCAGAGCACCAGCTGGCAGTTGACGTCTATGCCCCCTGATGCAAGCTTTCTCAGCATATCGATGGACTTGCCCGCGTTGGGATTCTTCATCATTTCGACCCTGAGGTCGGGATTCATCGTATGGACAGAGACATTGACGGGGCTTATGTGCATCATAAGTATGCGGTCAATGTCCTTGTCGGTCATATTTGTAAGGGTCATATAATTTCCGAAAAGGAAGGACAGACGCGAATCGTCATCTTTAAAGTAAAGGCTTTCTCTCATGCCCTTCGGGAGCTGGTCGATAAAGCAGAAGATGCACTTGTTTTTGCAGGATTTCTGCTTGTCCATGAGATAGGTTTCAAAACAGAGTCCCAGCTCGTCATACTCGTCCTTTTCTATCTCAACAGCGCGCCTTGCGCCGCCTTTTTCAAGTTCAAGAGTCAGCTTTTCGTTTGTCTCAAAAAAGCGAAAATCAAGAACATCGTTTATTTCGTGACCGTTTATGGACACAAGCACTGTGCCTGCTTCTATACCGCATTCCTGTGCTATGCTGTCTTTCTCAACCGCACTGATAAGTACCGGCATGCTGACTCCTCCTTTGAATATTTTTCTCTCCCCCAAAATCATGCCTGCATGATATATCCTCCCCTCGTCCGCGGGAGGCAGGAATCACCCTATTAAGAGAGCACAAATAAAAACAATGACCGCAACAACTCAAGAGCGTCTGTGTCAATTAAGAAACACAGACGCATGAGCATGTTACAGTCGATAATCTTGCTATTGCCTGATTATTTGTCGTTTTCCATCTTGACAACCTGTCTGCCGTTGTAATAGCCACAGGAAGCGCACAGACGATGAGGTCTGATGAGTTCTCCGCAGTTATTGCACTTTACGAGAGTGGGAGCGTCAAGCTTCCAGACGCTGGAACGTCTCTTGTCTCTTCTTGCCTTTGAAGTTTTTCTCTTAGGTACCGCCATTCTTCAGCACCTCCTTTTATAATAGATCTCTGAGTGCTGCAAGTCGAGGATCAACATTGTCGATTTCGCAATCGCAATCGCCATCATTGAGATTTGCCCCACATTCGGGACAAAGCCCTTTGCAATCCTCAGAGCACAGGTATTTCGTCGGCAGGCCGAGCAAAATATCAGAATAAGCCAACTCATCCATGTCAAGCATGCAGCCGGGAACCTCGATTATTTCATCGTCGGTCTCGTCATCAAGACTTGGAAGCAGCACATGCGAGAAGCTGTAATGCATATCTTCGATTAGCTCCTCATCGCATCTGTCACAGGGGCGGCAATACTCAAAATCAGCCTCGTAGCTGATTGAAGTGATTCCGCTTCTGTTTCTGATTTCGCCTTTGATATGTACCAAAGTCTCAAAGGGGGAATCCTCACCCTCAAACTCAGCCATATCAAGATCATATTCCACAGAAAGGCGTTCCCCTTCCTGGGAAAACAGGGTTCTTAAGTCAAACTGCATTACAGTACCTCGATTCACTCGATGTATTATAATATATAGGTGTGCTCTTTGTCAACCTAATTATTCAGAGAAAATAGGATAAACAGAAAATTTCCTGAGGGAGAAGGGCTCTCCCTCAGGGAATATGGTGTTTTTTCTTATAAAATAGTGGTGATTGTCTCGATGCTCTCGGGAAGCTCTTCCTTATCTGCGGATACAGAAAGGGTGAACTTTACGTTTGCAGACTCTGCAAGACCGTTGAGCTTGCCGATAAACTCGCCAAGAGCAGCCATATCCTTGCCGCCGATCTTGAGGGTGGAGTCGATAAGTACATCGGTGATGTCATAGTTGCCTGCGCAGAGACCGCAGAGGAAACCGAAGAAAGCATCAAAGCCGGAAACTGCATAATCCTCAATGTTGATGAGTCTTGCGTTGTAATCCAGTCCGTAGGTCAGAGTGTCGCCCTTTTCGATGCAGACTACGTTGCCCTTGGAGGTTTCAACTGCTGCGTGGGTGAGATCTATGAGCTTCTTTGTTTTACCGGAACCCTTGTGTCCGAGAAGTAAATTAATCATTTTGAATTCCTCCGATAGTTTATTTTGCAAGCTTTTCCTCAAGTTCTGCCTTGAGATCTTCAAAGCCGGGCTTGCCGAGAAGTGCATACATGTTCTTCTTGTATGCTTCTACACCGGGCTGATCAAAGGGGTTAACTCCCAGCATGTAGCCGGAAACTGCGCATGCCTTCTCATAGAAGTAGAAGAGGTAGCCGAGGTTGAACTCATCTGCTTCGGGGATGTGCATTACGAGGTTGGGGTTGCCGCCCTCGGTGTGTGCAAGGAGAGTTCCTTCGAATGCCTTTCTGTTGATGTAGGAAAGGGAGAAGCCGGAGAGGAAGTTGAGCTTGTCAACGTTCTCGGGATCATCCATGACCTCAACATCAGTCTTTGCCTTATCAACAAGGCAGACAGTCTCAAACAGCTTCAGTGCGCCGTCCTGGATGTACTGACCGAGGGAGTGCAGGTCGGTGGAGAAGGTTGCGGAAGAGGGATAGATGCCCTTGCCGTCCTTGCCTTCGCTTTCACCGTAAAGCTGCTTCCACCATTCGGCAAGCATTACGAGGTTGGGCTCATAGCTGATGAAAAGCTCTGAAAGATAACCCTTTTCATGGAGCGCATTTCTTATAGCTGCATAACGGTAGCAGTCATTCTTGGCGATATCAGTGTCGCAAAGCTCATCCTGAGCTGCCTTTGCGCCCTGCATAAGTGCGTCTATATCACATCCTGCAACTGCGATGGGAAGAAGTCCCACTGCGGTGAGAACGGAGAATCTGCCGCCTACGTTATCAGGTACTACAAAGCACTCATAGCCCTTTACATCTGCAAGCTGCTTGAGAGCAAAACGCTCCTTGTCGGTTGTGCAGAAAATTCTCTTTGCTGCTTCCTCTTCACCGTACTTCTTCTCAAGAAGTTCTCTGAAAGCACGGAAAGCGATTGCAGGTTCGGTAGTGGTACCGGACTTGGAGATAACGTTTACGGAAACGTTTACTCCATCCTCTGCACACATCTCGAGTGCTTCTCTGAGAGCTGCACCGCTGATGTTGTTGCCTGCATAAATGATCTTCGGGGAATCCTTTGCTACAAGATTGTAGTTCGGGGATCTGAGGAATTCGATTGCTGCGCGTGCGCCAAGATAGGAACCGCCGATTCCGATAACCACGAGGATATCAGAGTTGGCTCTGATGCGTGCTGCAGCATCCTTGATTCTTGCGAACTCAGCCTTGTCGTAGTCAGTGGGAAGAGTGAGCCAGCCGAGGAAATCATTTCCTGCGCCTGTGCCTTCGTGCAGGGTCTTTGCAGCAGCTTCCACTCTGGGCTGCATTGCGCTGATCTCTTCCGCACTTAAAAATTCGCCGATATAACCGTCGTCCAGTTTGATTGCCATGTATAATGCCTCCTAACAATTGTACTATCATAATACAATATATCGGAGAATATTTCAAGAGTGAGTATAGGTTTTGTTTAATTTTTGCGCAAAGTTAACGAAAATTTCAATATTTTATGTCAGTGACAGCAAACTTTCAAGCAGACAGAAAAAGGCTTTTGAAAAGTTCACCCGCTCTGTGCCGCTGACTGCTATAACTTTGTATTCTCCCAGCACTCTGCCGTCAAGCGTCAGCTGCACAGTACCGACGGTCTGACCTGCTGCCACAGGCGCGGTCAGCTCTCCGTCGTAGCTCACCACAGCCTTTATATCAGCCTTTCTGCCCTTTTCAATCAGTACATATCCTTCAAGCATCGCGGCTGTCGGAAGGGTGCGCTCAACCCCTGCCTTTACCTTTATTGCGGCGGTTTGGGGCATGTAATCCGTAACCGCTGCAACCTCCCAGTTTGCAAAGCCGTAATCAAGCAGCGCTTCGGCATCGGCAAAGCGGCTTTTGCTGTTGGGCGCTCCCATCACAACCGCTATAAGGGTCATTCCCTCTCGCCTTGCTGCTGCGCTTATGCAGCAGCCTGCCTGTGATGTGGTGCCTGTTTTAAGTCCTATTGCATCGGGGTAGCGGCGAAGGAGCTTGTTGGTGTTTGCAAGCTCCAGCTCACCGTTTCGCAGCGTATCCATCCAGATGGTCGAATAGTTGAGAATGTCCTTATGCTTCAGAAGCTCTGCCGACACTATCGCCACATCAAGAGCTGAGGTCAGATGCCCTTCCGCATCAAGTCCCGTGCAGTTCTTATATGAAGTCTGTGTCATATTCAGCTGCCGCGCTCTGTCGTTCATCATCACCACAAAGGATTCATGAGAGCCTGCCACATGCTCCGCAAGGGCGACGGATGCATCATTTGCAGAACCTACCACCGCCGCCTTGAGAAGCTCGTCAACGGTCATCGTCTCCCCTTCCTCAAGCCATATCTGCGAGCCCCCCATGCCTGCTGCATGGGCGCTGCAGCGCACCTCGTCATCGTAGGTTATCTTCCCTGCGTCTATGGCTTCAAACACCAGCAGAAGGGTCATAACCTTTGTTATGGACGCTTCGGGCAGGCGTTCATCGGCATTATACTCATAAAGCACCTCACCTGTTTCCGCGTTCATAAGTATGGCTGCTTTTGCACTCAGACCGAGGGTTTCCCCCTCCGTCTCCTTCTCGGCGGATACGGGGACTGCCGCTGAAAACAACAGCACCAGCACGCACAGAACAGTAATTATCTTTTTCAAAATCAAGCACCTCCGGCATTTTCTTTGGTATAGAATATGCCGGAGGTGTGCGATATATTATTTTGTCATTGCAATAAACTCTGCTTCTGTCAGTACAGGAATTCCCAGAGTCTGAGCCTTTGTGAGCTTGCTTCCTGCATTCTCTCCCGCTACGACATAAGTCGTCTTTTTGCTTACCGAGGATGCAGCTTTGCCGCCGAGAGATGCAACAAGAGCCTCTCCCTCCTGACGGGTCATTGTCTCAAGGGTGCCTGTAAGCACAAAGGTCATCCCTGCAAAGCGGTTGTCGGTCTGCTCTTCAACATGGGCAGTCATATTGACCCCGTAACCTCTGAGCCTGAATACAAGCTCCCGGGTACTTTCTCTTGAAAAAAACTCCACAACACTCTCTGCCATTACCGAGCCGAAGCCCTCTTCGCTCTGTATTGTCTCTGCATCGGCTTCCATCAGTGCTTCCAGCGTTCCAAAGCGCTTTGCAAGCGCTGCAGATGCGGTTTTGCCGATGTTTCTGATTCCGAAAGCAAAAATCAGAGCGGAAAGGTCATTTTCCTTCGATTTGTTGATTGCATTTATAAGATTCTGCGCAGATTTTCTGCCCATGCGCTCAAGGGAGCTGATATCCTCCTCTGTCAGGGCGTAAATATCTGCGGCGGTTTTTATAAGTCCGCAGTCTGCAAGCTGTTCGCACACCGCTTCGCCCATGCCCTCGATATCCATGGCTTCTCTGGATGCAAAGTGGATTACGTTGCGAAGAAACTGTGCAGGGCAGGAGGGATTTACACATCTTACCGCTGCTTCCTTCTCATCTCGCACTGCCTTTTCTCCGCAGGAAGGACAGATTTCGGGATAAACATAGGGCTTGCCGTCCTCGCAGTGAGAGACCACCGATACAACCTCGGGGATTATCTCTCCTGCCTTTCTTATAAGCACCTTATCGCCTATGCGGATGTCCTTCTGGGCGATATAATCGGCGTTGTGGAGCGACGCTCTCGCCACAGTGGTGCCTGCAAGCAGCACGGGTTCAAAGATGCCTGTGGGGGTCAGCACTCCTGTTCTGCCGACGGTGATTTCTATATCCAGAAGCACAGTCTCCTTCTGCTCGGGAGGGAATTTGAATGCAACCGCCCATTTCGGGGTCTTTGAGGTGCTGCCTATGGCTCTGCGCATGGAGAGAGAATCCACCTTCACAACAGCTCCGTCGGTGTCGTAGGGGAGATTTACCCTCTCTTCCCCTATTGCATCTATTTCTTCCATTACCTCTTCAGCGCTCTTTTTGAGGCTTCGGCGGGGCGATACGGGAAAGCCCCGCTCGGAAAGCCAGTCAAGGGATGCCTTGTGGCTCTCGAACTCAATGCCGCTCGCCTGCTGGATATTGAATACGAATATGGAAAGATTTCTCGACCTTGTGATTTCAGAATCCTTCTGACGCAGTGAGCCTGCCGCAGCATTTCTCGGATTCTTGAAGAGCTTGCCCCCTGACTGTGCCTGCTGCTCGTTGAGCCTTTCAAACACATCCCTCGGCATATAGACCTCGCCTCGGACCTCCAGAAACTCAGGTGCTCCTATAATCACATCGGGAATATCGGCTATCGTTCTGAGGTTTTCCGTTACATCCTCTCCCACTGTGCCGTTTCCCCGCGTGGAGCCCCGTACAAACTCTCCGTTCCTGTATTCAAGGGATACGGAAAGTCCGTCAATCTTCTGCTCGGTTACGAACAGAGCATCGGGATACTGCTCCTTTATGCCCCTGATAAAGGATATGACCTCTTCCCTGTCGAAAACATCCTGCAGGCTTTCCATCTTCACCGCATGCTCAACAGGGGAAAACTTGCCCTGTGCAGCACCGCCCACCTTCTGGGTGGGGGAATCCTCGGAGATTATCTGAGGGAATTCTCTTTCAAGCTGCTTTAATTCCCTTGTAAGGGCATCATATTCAAAGTCTTCTATCTCGGGGTCATCATGGTTATAATATCTGTCATTGTGGTACTCTATCAGCTCGCGCAGCTCCTGCGCTCTTCTGTAAGCATCCTTCAGTTCCATTGAAATCTTCCTTTATCTTTTCTTCTTTCTCTTGTTTCCTGCTGTTTTTCTCTGAGGTGCAGACTGCGGTACGGCAGGCGCCGGCTTTTCGCTCTCAGAAGCAGGCAGCGCCTCCTGCTCGGTTTCTTCATTGAAGAAGTTTTCTCCTGCTTCAAGCTTTACCTTGAGCTTCTTGTTCTTCATCTCATCCCTGAGCAGTGCATAGAGCATTGCGCAGAGAGGTACTGCCAGCAATGCGCCGAGGAAACCGTTTATATTTGTACCGATGGTTACCGCCGCAAACACCAGCACGCCGGGAAGTCCCATGGACTTTCCTACCACTTTGGGGTAGATAAGGTTGCCCTCTATCTGCTGCAGCACAAGGATATACACAACAAACAGCAGTGCTTCCGAGGGGCTTTCGGTAAGTATGAGCAGTCCGCCGATTATGACGCCTATGAATGCACCGACGATGGGTACAAGGGCAGTAACGGCAATAACAAGGGAGATCATCAGCGCGTAATCAAAGCCGAATATCAGCATTCCCACAAAGCACAGTCCGCCGAGAATCAGCGCTTCAAGGAACTGACCTGACACGAAGCTTGCAAAGGACTGGTTTGCAAGGGTGCATACTCTGAGAATCTTGCCTGTTGCCTTGTCGGGCAGTATGCTCTTCATCATGCGCTTTACAAATCCGCCTATCTTCTCCTTCTGTGCAAGGACATAGCAGGACATAATAATGCTGAACACAACATCGGTCACAGAGCCGAAAACAGAAGATGTTACGCCTGTTGCGGTGTTGATTATAGTGGATGAATTCTCGGGTGTGAACAGCATGTGCAGCAGACCTGTCAGCATTCCTGCCCAGTCTATTTCACTCTGGGAATCTATCTGCCAGCTTGGATTTATCTTCGCAAGAATGGGATTTGCCCAGCTTATGAGGGAATTTATATAGGTGGGCAGGTTGTCAACTATCGTAGTTACGGTGGTTACAAGCTCAGGCAGAATGAAGCGAAGAATAAGGATCACTGCGCCGAAAGCCAGAACAAAGGTTGTTATAAGGCTCAGGGGACGCAGAAGCTTTCTGACCCAGGTCTTTTTAGCATTGCCGATAAAGGCAAAAACCTTCTTTTCAAGGAAGGACATGGGGATATTCAGCACAAAGGCGATGCAGAGACCTGCTATCACGGGGCTTGCAAAGGAAAGCAGCTTTGTGAAAACTCCGAATATCACCGTTATGTTTTTCAGCGCCAGATACAGCGTTACCGCAAACGTAATGAGAAGTATCAGCCGTTTTGTGTTTTTTGCATTCAGTTCCATAACTGCACCTCCGTGGGTTGATGTGTTATATTATACATCTCTGATTTTTGATTAACAACAGATATTTTGTGAAAAAAGCAGCTTCCAATACGCGGAAGCTGCTTTCTGTCATGATATAAGGTGCTTGTCGGTAAACACCCATTTGCGCTGCAGAGTGAAGTTCACAATCATGCAGCAGAAGTCAACTGCGACCTTTACAAGCATTATCGAGGTGTTGTTCATCTCGATATTCATAAGCTCCATTATCATACTCATTGCAGTTGACGACAGCACTACAAGCATAATAAGCGTAAGCACATATCTCATAAGGCAGTCCGAAACTGAGCCTTTGGTCTTGAATACGGTATGCTTGTTTATTATGAAGTTGCCCGTGCAGGAGAATACCTTTGAAATCGCCTGAGGCAGGAAGGTCATGCTTGCGTCGAAATTCTTGAAAACATACTTTGTCAGAAGGGTAAACACTATAAGCTCAAGGCAGTAGCAGCCAAAGGCGCTGAGCAGGAATTTTACAAGCTTTCCGCACATGGGCCAGTAGATCCTCACCGAATCATTCACCGTTCTGAAATGGGAGTTTCTGTTCTCGTCTATGTATATTGTATCAATGGGGGTCTCTATGATCTCAACATCATTCTTTATGCACTCGATAAGGGTGTTCATCTCAAACTCAAAGCGCTTGCCCGATATTTTCAGAAATCTCTCAATAAGCCTGTTGGGTATTCCGCGAAGCCCTGTCTGGGTATCGGTGATAGTTGCCTTGTACAGCATGGATATCACCTTACGGGTTATGCAGTTGCCGTATTTGCAGCGCTTGGGAACGCTCTCGTGATTAAAATCGCGGACACCCAGAATAAGGGCGTTATCCTTGTACTGCATCAGCCGTGCGATCTTCACAGTATCATCCACAGAATGCTGACCGTCACAGTCACAGGTGACTATCCCGTCAAAGCCCTCAAGATTCTCTGTGTAGTATGTCATTCCGGTTCTGAGCGCGCAGCCCTTGCCCAGATTCTTCTCGTGGGAGATGATCACGCACTCTTCGTGCTTTTCGCACTTCTTTAAATATTTTTCTGTTTCGGGAGCGCTTCCGTCGTTGACTATTATAATCTTCGGAAAGCCTGCCCTTACAAGTCCGTCGACAAATTCCGTAAGCTGCCGATCAGGATTAAGCGACGATATCAATACTGCAATATTCATTTCGTCCTCCTCCTTTTCTCGGTTGATTTGCCTGGTTATTATAGCACCCCTTGCATAATGTGTCAATTTACAAAAGATTAACCTAAATTTGACAAAGCTGACATACTGTATTAAAATATACCCTGCGAGCAGGCTGAGTGGTCGCGTGTGAAGCGCGAAAGCGCCCATATGAGGAAAGTCCGGGCATCATAGGGCAAGGATAACGGCTAACGGCCGCCGGGGGTGACCCCAGGGAAAGTGCAACAGAGATATACCGCCTGCCGGTTTCGGCATGGTAAGGGTGGAAAGGCGAGGTAAGAGCTCACCGGAGCGCGGGGAACCGCGCTGCCCTGTAAACCCTATCCGGTGCAACATCGCGGAGGGACATTATGCGGCTGCCCGTCGCGTCCCATGGAGATGGCTAGAGCTAAGCGGCAACGCTTGGTCGAGATAGATGACCACTCTCGACAGAACCCGGCTTACAGGCCTGCTCGTTTTTTATTTTTTCACAGGAGGATATGCAAATGGATAATTTTGAATTTCTTGTGCCGACCAATGTAGTGTTCGGCAAAGGCGCAGAAAGTCAGGCAGGCGCACAGATCAAAAATTTCACCGATGGCAGAGTACTTCTTCATTACGGCGGTGAAAGCGCCAGAAAAAGCGGACTTCTCGACCGCATAATCGCATCCCTCAAAGAAAACAACATTGAATACACCGAGCTTGGCGGTGTTCAGCCCAACCCCAGACTCAGCCTTGTAAAACGGGGCATTGAAATCTGCCGCAATGAGAAGATTGCCTTTATTCTTGCTGTCGGCGGCGGTTCGGTTATCGATTCTGCCAAGGCTATATCCATTGGCACTGCATACGACGGCGATGTATGGGATTTCTACAGCGGAACCCCCTCCCCCGATGTGGCTGTTCCTCTGGGCGTTGTGCTTACCATCCCCGCTGCAGGCAGTGAAACCTCCTTCAGCAGCGTTATCACAAACGACGAAGACCCTGATAATATGCGCAAGAGCGGCTGCAACTGCGACGCATTCCGTCCGAAGTTTGCGCTTATGAATCCTGAGCTGTGCTTCACCCTCCCCGCTTACCAGATAGCCTGCGGCTCGGTTGATATGATGGCGCACATCATGGAGAGATATTTTACCAACACAGAAAACGTTGAATTTATCGACCGTCTCTGCGAATCCGCAATGAAGAGCATCGTTTCCCTCGCTCCCAGAGTGCAGGCTGACCACACAGACTATGACAAGTGGGCTAACCTCATGTGGGCAGGCAGTGTTGCTCACAACGGTCTTCTCGGCACAGGCAGAGTCGGCGACTGGGCAAGCCACGATATAGAACATCAGATAAGTGCGATTTACGATATCGCCCACGGCGCAGGTCTTGCAATCGTATTCCCCGCATGGCTCAAATTCGTTCTTAACCACAATGTTATGAGAATCGCTCAGTTTGCAAATCGTGTTTTCGATGTCGAAGTCGATTTCCACAACCCTGAGCGCACCGCCCGCGAAGGAATAAGCAGACTTGAGGGTTTCTACAGAAGCCTCGGACTTGCAACAACCCTTCACGAATGCGGAATTGACGAGTCCAGATTTGAGGAAATGGCTAAAAAGGCTACAGGAAACGATTCCTTCCGCCTTGGCAACTATGTACCTCTTACAAGCGCTGACATCGCTGAAATCTACAGACTTGCATTATAAGTAATCAAAACAGCTTTTGACGTTTCTGTATCAAACGTCAGAAGCTGTTATTTTTTATAAGGAGATAATTTATGAAAAAGAAAAAACTGTACTCTGAGCTTTGCTATGTGCTGGGGCTGATTATTCTGGCAGCGGGCGTGGCGATGATGGCAAAAGCCGATTTCGGCGTCTCAATGGTGGTCGCCCCTGCCTATATCCTCCATGTCAAGCTGTCCCGGTATCTGCCCTTTGTTACCTTCGGCGTTGCCGAGTACATACTGCAGGCATTTGTTCTTATCCTCCTGACGGTCATTGTGCGAAGGTTCAGGCTGTCCTATCTGCTTTCCTTTGTCACAGCGATTATTTACGGCGTTGTTCTTGACGGGTTCATGCTGCTGGCGGATTTTGCCCCTGCTCAGTTCATTGCGGTCAGAATTGCACTCTATATCGGCGGAATGATCCTCTCCTCCATAGGCGTTGCCCTCTTCTTCAACACATATTTTCCTCCTGAGGCTTATGAGCTTTTCGTCAAGGAGATTTCGGAAAAATTCAATTTCAACATGGGCAAATGCAAAACCGTTTATGACTGCACCTCATGCATAATCGCTATTCTGATGTCCTTTGCATTCTTTGGACTCTGGCATTTTGAGGGCGTAAAGCTTGGTACAGTGTTCTGCGCGCTGATAAACGGAAGTCTTATCGGAGCAATTTCATCCTATATTCAGAAGCATTTCGATATTGTTGACAGATTGAAGCTCAGAAAGTTTTTTACGGGCAGATAAAGAAGAAAGCCGCACTCGGCTGAGTGCGGCTTTCATTATTTGTAATTATTTGCTTTGGGAACAATCAGTTGCCAATAATATCGGTAACCTTATCCTCGTAGTCGAGCTCGGTGCCGGGAGCGGTAACGGTGAAGTATACCTTGAACTCAGTTACATCAACAAAATCAGCGGGATCAACAGCAACCCAAGTGCAGTCTGCGAGATCGCCGTATGCGCAGCGAGCGTCATCGGGAAGAGCGGTAACCCAAGCGTTGTAGATGTTGGAACGGGTGGTAAGACCGTCATCAGAAGAGGTGTAGGGCTTATCAAACTCGATGTAGCCACCGTTGATGGTCATAGCGGTGATGGTGAAGCAGTAGTTGGGGAATGCAGCCTCGCCGCCGTCGATGCCGAGAGCGGTGAATGCAAGACCCTGAGCAGGAGTATCGCAGGTAAGAGCAACAGAGTAGTCGCCTTCGCCGGTGATCTCAACAAGCTCAGACTTCATGGTGTACTCGTTGCCATCGTACCAGTACTGGTTGGTCCAGGACTCGTCAGCATACATGATGTAAGCGATAGCAGAACCTGCAGCGGGAGCATCGGTAGCGGAAACAGCTACGTCAGCCTCGTTCTTAACGCTGTTGAGGGTGATGTCGTACTCGATGGAGGTGTAGTCAGCGGGAGAGTTAGCAATGTACTTGGTACCCCACTCGTTGTAGCCGCCTGCGAGACGTACGCACTCTTCAGCAGTGAAGTTGCCGGTGCCTTCATACCAGAAAGCCTTGTCGTCTGCTGCGAAATCAACGTCGCCGGTTACGTCCTTGCCGTTGATGCGGACAGCATTGACGGTTGCGTCAACAACCTTGCCCTCGCCAACAATGATGGAAGGAGCAACATACCAGGTGTAAACAGAGGGAGCTGCAAACTCGATTGCAACGGTGAAGGTGTCGCCTTCGTTAACCTTAGCAGCGGTAGCCTTGACGCCTGCGCAGGGAACCTTCTCGTCGCCAGCCCACTGGTAAGCCCAGTCATTAGCGGTGAGGTCAGCGCCGATTGCGAGGAATGCATAATAAGTCGGAGGCCAAGCGGTCTTAGGAAGACAATGTCATAAAACAACTCCGTGGCTCACAGAACGACATGGCTACGATCCGACTTCCTTGACGCCTGCGCAGGGAACCTTCTCGTCGCCAGCCCACTGGTAAGCCCAGTCATTAGCGGTGAGGTCAGCGCC
>JAZUPA010000062.1:0-8283 GCA_045604945.1 Acutalibacteraceae bacterium | reverse complement strand
CAGTAGGACAGGGACTGGGCTATGCGGTATCGAACCGCGGCGGCTGTCACCTTAACGGCGGATACCTGGTTATCCTTGAGGGACTGGGACTTAATACCGATTCCCAGACCTACAAGGCAAAGGCTGATTTTACCATGCTTTTCCAGGATCTCATGGAAATGATTTCAGCAACAGGACAGTGTCTGTTCACATCCTACGCATTCTTCCCGGGATTCCTTATCACACGCCCCAACGGCGCCATTACAAAGGCTGCTAACTTCCTGCTGCCCCACATTGGATGGATAGGCAGATTCATAAATAAATTCCCGACCCTTCTGGCATTGCATCTGCCTGTGTTCCACCATACGAAAGCAATAAAATATGCTGTTGGCATGAAGATGAACTTCGGAAAATATATTCGCTGCGGCGAGCGCGGATATAACCTTGAAAGATGCATAAATGCACGTTTCGGCATCAGCGCAAAGGACGATGCACTGCCGAAGAGACTTACCGATGTACCCCAGGATATGAATGACCCGAAGACCAGAGTACCCCTCGAAAAAATGAAGAAGAGGTACTACAAGGCACGAGGCTGGGATAAAAACGGCATACCCACAAAGAGAACTCTTCGCAAGCTGAAGATAAGCAAGTGAGGTGAGCGAGTATGGTAAAGGTAAAATTATTCGGACTTTTCCGTCTTGATACAGGACTTCGCGAGCTTGAAGCAGATGTAAAAACAGTAAAGGAGCTTTACGCCGTACTGCTCACAGAGGCAAAAAAGGCAAAGCCCGATACCAAGGTAACCGCAAAGGATATTGACGGCTGTATTGTAATGATAAACGGCAAGGCAGGCAAAAAGAGCAGCAGACTTTCAGACGGAGACGAGGTAACGCTCATGTCTCCCGTCTGCGGCGGCTGAAAGGCGGTGTAATAATGAAAGGCTACAGAATAACAGATGAATGTATTGGCTGCACGCTGTGTGCAAAGAATTGCCCTGTAGGGGCAATATCAGGCAGCCTGAAAGAGAAACACACAATCGATGAAAACCTCTGTGTCAGATGCGGACTTTGCGGAAAAATATGCGCAAAGGGCGCGGTACAGAATGAAAAGGGCGAGACTGTAGAAAAACTCCCTAAGGATAAATGGGAGAAGCCTTATGTAGACAGAAATACCTGCGCAGGCTGCTCGGTGTGCATTGAAAACTGCCCGAAAAACTGCCTTGAGATAACAGAGCCGAAATTCCACGGAGATATAAGAACCGTGGCAGAGCTTAAGAGCGCAGAAGACTGTATCGGCTGCGGTCTGTGCGCAAAGAGCTGCCCCATAAACGCCATAACAATGGGAACAAAGCCCCCCGAAAGGGATTACAAGGAGGTAAAGACAATGAGCAGCAAGATTTACTGCAGAACCTTCCAGGCGGTCATGAAGATAGGACATTATTTCATGGGTTACCGTATGCCTGAATACATAGACGGTCCCGGCAGCATAAGCAAAATGCCTGAGTTTATGAAGGCAAAGGGCGCAAACAATGTTCTGGTTGTAACTGATAACGGCCTTGTAAAGCTGGGTCTTCCCAACGGAATGCTTAAGGCAATGGAAGAAGCAGGCATCAAATACACCGTATTCAGCGATATTCAGCCAAACCCCACAAGCGATGACGTTGAGAACGGCTTCAAGGTATATAAAGAGAACGGCTGTGAGGCTATTGTTGCTTTCGGTGGCGGAGCTCCCATGGACTGCGCAAAGGCAATAGGTGCAAGAATAGCACGTCCTAAAAAGAGCGTCGCACAGCTTCAGGGTATACTTAAGATACTCAAGAAGATACCGCTGTTCTTTGCAGTTCCCACCACCTCGGGCACCGGTTCCGAGACCACCGTTGCAGCGGTTATTACCGATGCTGCAACCCACCACAAGGCATCCATAAATGACCCCAACATCATTCCGATATATGCAATTCTCGATCCCGAGCTGACCATTGGTCCGCCTCCCTTCGTAACTGCTACAACGGGTATGGACGCACTGTGCCATGCGGTTGAGTCCTATACAAATTACACCTACTGCACCAAGATTGAAAAAGATCTTGCAAAGAAGGCAGTAAAGCTTATATACGAAAATCTTCTCAAGGCATACAAGGACGGCAGCGACCTTGAGGCACGCCAGAACATGCAGCTTGCAGCCTTCTACGCAGGACGTTCCTTCACACGCGGCTGCGTCGGCTATGTCCACGCTGTAGGACACACTCTTGGCGGACTTTACGGAGTACCCCACGGTCTTGCAATGTCCATAATCCTGCCTCATGTAATGCGTCAGTTCGGTTCGGCTGTATACAAGAGACTTTCCGAGCTTGCGGATGTTTGCGGCATAGAGGGTGCAAACGAGGAAGAAAAGGCAATCAGGTTCATCGAGTGGATTGAGCAGCTTAAAAAGGACATGGGAATCCCTGCAGGCATCGATGTTATTAAGGAAGAGGACGTTCCTCAGATTATCAAGTGGGCATCGAAGGAAGCAAATCCTCTCTATCCCGTACCTGTAATCTGGCAGGCTGAA
Source organism: Acutalibacteraceae bacterium (assembly GCA_045604945.1). Classification (GTDB taxonomy): domain Bacteria; phylum Bacillota; class Clostridia; order Oscillospirales; family Acutalibacteraceae; genus JAISGQ01. The sequence goes on along the minus strand of JAZUPA010000062.1, from coordinate 5,757 downwards.
GATTTCGGCAAGCTTATCGATACCCTGACCGCTGCTGCAAAAGAGGGCTGATTCCTTGCAGATAGTAAAAATACAGATAAGAAAGGGCAAGGGCGAGAGGGTAAATGCCCTCTCCGCCCGAGCTGACAGAGGAAATGGCATCGAGGGCAGCATGCCGCCTAAAACCCCTGAAAGGCAGATAAGTCTGATGGCAGGAGAACTCCTGCCTGATATCCGGAATTTTGGAGGTCACTGCACCTCACGTTTTGAAGCGGATATAGAAACAAAAGGGTTTAATTATTCTGCCATTTCCGTCGGGACAAGGCTGAAAATGGGCACAGCTGTGATTGAGATAACAGCTGTCGGTAAGCGGTGCTTTGACGACTGCCCCATAAGACAGAGGGGAGACCGATGTCCGCTGCCACAACACTGTGCCTTTGGGCGCATAGCAGAAGACGGAGAAATATCCGTCGATGACGAAATAGTTTTTTATGAAGGACAGATACATTAAAAACGCAGGCCCTCTTTCCGAAAATGAAAGTGAAATCCTGCAAAGCAAAAAGGTATGCATTGTCGGCTGCGGTGGGCTTGGGGGCTATGCCATAGAGCTCCTCGCCCGAATAGGAATCGGCACCATAAGAGTTGCTGACGGAGACGTGTTTGACGAAACGAATCTTAACCGCCAGCTGCTCTGCGAAGAAGGCAATATAGGCTTATCCAAGGCACAGACAGCCGAAAAACGCATAAATGCAATAAACAGCACTGTCAGAGTTGAGGTTATCGACACATACCTTACAGAAGAAAATGCGAGAAACATAGTCGCAGGCTGTGATGCGGTGCTTGACTGTCTTGACAGTATCGAAGAACGAAAGTTTCTTGCAAAGGCGTGTGCAGAAGAGAAAATTTATCTTATTCACGGCGCCGTAGGCGGCTGGTGCGCGCAGGTTTCAGTCATACCGCATGGTAGTGAAATATTAGATATTATCTACCCTGAGGGCAGCGTATCGAAAGCAAGAAACACCCTTTCCTTTGTTGCTTCTTTTGCCGCCTCAGTGCAGGTTTCGGAAACAATAAAGCTGCTGACAGGCAGACCCGTAACCCTTAAAAACAGACTCTTCATATCCGACCTCCTTGCAGGGGCGGAAGAGATATTAAACATTACAATTTAGAATTTTTTTATTAAGACATCCGAGCCGCAGTACCTAAGTATGAATGATATATGGTGCTGCGGACGCGGGTTGATCGGGAAACGGATCAGCCTCCCGTGTTTGGAAAGGATGGCGTTTTTTCGTCATGCAAAGCTTTCCGAAACGGAAAGCTTTTTTACATTTTCAGAGGTGATTCTCTTGAAAGAAATTCGAACAAGAATAACAGCCCTTCTGCTTTGTGCAGTGCTTCTTTTCTTCTGCGCCTGCTCAGGCGGAGAGGGGAAAGAGCCGATACCGCCTGAGCGAGCGGTTACCGACGGATCGGGAGCAGTGCTGGAGATACCCGAAAGCGGCACCGATATAACGATAGCCTCGGTTTATGCGGTGTCTGTACCATTTATCGTTGCCCTTGGGCTGTCTGACAACGTCGCAGCAATAAACTGCAAGTCACATTTCTGGACAGACAATGTGCAGGCACTTTCCGATGCAGGCACAGTAGGTCGCGGAGTTGTTGACATGGAGGCGCTGGCAGGCTATCGGCCTTATGTATTCATCCATCGCTCAAACGACAGCAAGACCATTGATGCCGTAAAAGAGCTGGGAATAGATGTCCTCTGCATTAAAGCGGAGAGCATGGAGGACGTAATATTTACTCTGCGCATGATGGGCAGATACTTTGGGCGTGAAGAAAGAGCCGAAGAGGTCATATCGTACATAAACGATAAGTTCGAATATATCGACTCCATCACAGCAAACATCCCTGAGGATGAGCGTGTTACCGCCATTACAATGGGCGGCGAATACGGACGCATCGCAGGGGAAGATATGATACAGTCATGGATGATAGAAAAAGCAGGGGGTATCTGCGGCTGCAAGGGTATTACCAACAACTGCAACTGGTCACAGATAGGCACCGAGCGGCTTTTTGAATTAAATCCCGATTTTCTGTTCCTCACAAGCTCCACCACTCTTGATTATACTCAGGAGGAAATAATGGCAGACTCTGCATGGAGCGCAATGGAAAGCGTTAAAAATGACCGTGTGCGGCAGATACCTGCAAGGATAGATTCCTGGGATATGCCGGGAGTTGTCAGTGTGATAGGCACAATGTGGATGCTCAACCAGATGTATCCCGAGTATTTCACAACTGAGCAGCTTCAGAAGGAAATAGACGAATATTATACCCTGATGTTCGGAAGGTCTTTTGATGCCGAATACCTCGGTTACGAATTATAAAGGAGAAAGCATGAAAGAATCTGCAGTGAGAAAACAGAATAAAAGGCTGCTGTTCCCACTGCTGGCCATTCTTCTGCTGTTTTGCACAGTGATGGCTGTGTGCGTGGGAAAATACCCTGTAACCCCCATTGAGAGCCTGCACATACTGTGGGGCGGCATAACGGGAAACACCGACGGCTTTGACCTGATGACAGTAAATGTAGTTCTGAAGCTTCGAATTCCTCGCATACTTGCAAGTATGCTGGTCGGTGCGGCGCTTTCAATGTCAGGCGCAGTGTATCAGGGCGTTTTCAATAACCCCCTTATTTCTCCCGACTTTCTGGGCGTTTCGGGCGGTGCCTGCGTTGGCGCTGCAATAGCAATACTCCTCGCTCTGCCCTCGGTTTTTATCCAGACCTTTGCCTTTGCCGCAGGAGTTATGGCGGTGCTTATTGCCCTGCTGATACCGTGGCTTCTTAGAAACCGCTCAAATATCATGCTTGTTCTGTCTGGTATAATCGTCGGCGCGGCGATGTCATCAATACTGGGCTTTATAAAATATGTCGCAGACCCTGAAACCCAGCTTGCGGCAATAACCTACTGGACAATGGGCGATTTTTCCGCCATAAAGCTTAACGATGTATGGAGTGTCCTGCCTGCCATGATACCCTCGGCAGCAGTGCTTTTCCTGCTGTCGTGGAGGATAGATATACTGTCCCTCGGCGGAGACGAAGCACGCACCTTAGGCGTGAACGTAAATCTTGTGCGCACTGTATCTATACTCTGCGCCACACTGCTCACCGCAAGCTCGGTGTGCATTGCGGGAACCATCAGCTGGGTAGGACTTGTAGTGCCTCATTTCGGAAGAATGTTGGCAGGACCCAATCACAGCCGCTCACTTCCTGCATCGGCAATGCTGGGAGCACTGTTCATGCTCTTTGCAGACACCCTGACGAGAACGGTATCCCAGACGGAAATGCCCGTCAGCATAATAACAGGACTTATCGGCGCACCTCTTTATGTGCTCCTGCTTTACAGAGAGAGGAGGCACATGGAATGATATACGAAGTAAAAAACTTGAGTTTTCACTATCCGACCTCATCACGATTAATACTTGATGAGGTTTCCCTGACCCTCGGAGAGGGCGAAATTCTCACCATACTCGGTCCAAACGGAGCGGGTAAAAGTACGCTGCTCAAATGTATGCTGGGATTGCTCAAACCGCAGAAAGGAGAGATAACGCTCTGCGGAAATACGCTCTCAGAAATGAGTGAACGTCAGCGAGCAGCCTGCGTTGGCTATGTACAGCAGACCCAAGGAAACTCATTCGGTTATACGGTTTTTGATTATGTGCTTATGGGGCGCTCGCCCTTTCTCAGACTTTTTGGGCGCCCGGGCGCCGAAGACCGCGATATTGCAAAAAAAGCTCTTTCTGATATGGGAATAGAGCATCTGTCAGAAAGGTCGATAAACGAACTCAGCGGCGGCGAGCGGCAGCAGGCGATGATAGCGAGGGTAATAGTCGGAAAGCCAAAGGCGGTGCTTCTGGACGAGCCTACGGCACATCTTGACTACGGAAACCGGCTTCGCACCCTTCGCATGATAAAGAGCCTGCAAGAAGAAGGCTTTGGCGTAATACTGACCACCCACGACCCCAATCATCCGCTGCTGCTTGGGGGAAGAACAGCAATAGTTGACCGCAGAGGAAAGCTTACCGTCGGTGATACTGCCGACACAGTTACAGAGGATATACTCAGGAAAGTGTATAATACCGAGCTTCGATTAAGCTTCATGCCCGAAGCGGGAAGAATGGTGTGTACATACCCTGAAATATAAAAAAGGAGATAAAAAACATGAAAAAAATCATTGCAATCCTGCTTGTGCTCATGCTGCTTATAGGTGCAGCTGCATGCACAAATGAAAAGTCCGATGAAACAGCAGATACCCCCAACGCACAGGTCGTAACAGATGCGGAGATACCCGACTTTGCAGTTCTTGTAAACGGCGTTGAGGTAACCGACGAAATGATGGCAGAATATACCGTTTACTCCGTGCAGACCCATTCTGTAAACAGCCATGGCACAGAAGATAACAGGCTTTATGTAGGCTATGCCGTAAGTGATATTCTTGCAGCGGCAGGCATAACAGGAGAATATACCGAAGTAAAGGCTGTTGCGGATGACGGTTATGAAATCGCATACGATGCAGATACAGCAAAGCTTCCCACAACACTGCTTGCAGTTATCCGCGATGGCGAACCCTTCAAGAAGGGACCCTGGTTTGCACCCTGCCACAGCGCAACATCAGGCGACTATCTCAAGAATGTTGCTTCCATCGGAGTTGATGCAGAGGCTGCACTGCCCGAAGATACCGAGGAGGATACTGAGGAGACAGGTCTTCCCGAAATTCAGGACAGAACCGACAAGGTTACCTTCGGCGATTACAAGTTCCTTGTAAACGGAAATGAAGTTACAAACGATACTCTTGCAGGTCTTTCCATCTACAAGATCACCGTAAATGTTGTAAACAGCAAGGGCGTAGAATCCGAAGCAACCTACACAGGCTACAGACTTTCCGATGTCCTCGCTGCCTGCGGCGTGACCGAGTTTGATTCTGTCACTGCAGTTGCCAATGACGGCTATGAGTCTCAGATAGAAGGGGAAAAAGCAAAGAGCGAATACACCCTTCTTGCCATCGAAAAGGACAAGGAGACAGGAGAAGAGGGTACAGTGTGGGTAGCACCCTGCATGGAGACCACCTCAGGAGAATACGTCAAGCTGGTAGTTGAAATAAAGGCAGACTGATCATTAAGAAAGCAGCCGACTGAGGTCGGCTGCTTTTTTGCATATTAAGCTGAAAATCATTCAGTATTCATAGGATTTAGACATCGCAGGAATCAGATGATTACCCAAGAGCACCGATTGCTGCGGTGAGGGCATCTTTTATCTTTTCCAGACTGAGACTAGGCTCATTTTCCTTGGCTTGCTCAGGGAGAAACGGCACATGAATAAACCCTGCGCGGACAGTGGTGCCGCTGAACGAGTGGAGAAGTGTGTACAGCACATCATTGCAGACAAAGGTGCCTGCGGTATAGGAAAGGGCTGCAGGGAGACCTGCGTCGGTGATTGCCCTGATCATATCGCGGCAGGGTACAGTTGAAAAGTAAGCTGCAGGACCGTCTTCGATTACAGGCACATCAACAGGGATGTTGCCGCAGTTGTCGGGTATTGATGCAGCACGCAGATTGATTGCGACTACCTCCGGTGTTACGTTTTTTCGACCGCCTGCCTGACCGATGCACAGAACAACATCGGGATTGATTTCTTTTGCAGCAGCCAGCACTTTTTCAGCCGCCAGTCCGAACACGGTTGGGATCTGAAGCTTTGTGAGCCTGTATTCACCTATATTCTCCGGC
>JAZUPA010000061.1:0-8594 GCA_045604945.1 Acutalibacteraceae bacterium | reverse complement strand
AACAATACAACCACCCCCCCACCCATATTTTTTTGGGCGCGCTCGTTTTTGTATGCACAAAAGCTGTAAAAGACAAGAAATGAGCGTGAAAAATTGCGCAGCATTTACATAATATTGCAGAAATTAAAGTGTTGCAATTTTGCAGTAAAGTGGGTATAATAAACAGCGTAGTGGTGCAAAATGGAGCAAAAGACCAGTGTGCTGACATCGACGTAACACTGCAATGGAGCGGCGATATTCCAAAATGGAAGTTTCAGAGGCGATTTTGTGAAAGGGGGTGCGCATGATGCTGATAGGTGAGTATATCCACAATGTGGATGCAAAGGGAAGAGTGTTTATCCCCGCAAAGTACCGCGGTGACTTGGGTTCAGAGTTTGTCATCACCAAAAGAGCCAACGGATGCGTCAGAGCGCACACCATAGCAAGTTGGAGTCGTTATGTAAACGCATTCAACGCCTCCACAGCAGAAGCAGACGCACTTAAAAGATCGATCTGCGCAGGCGCAGTGAACATGGAGATGGATTCACAGGGCAGAATAATGCTCACCGAGCAGCTCAGAGCCCATGCGATGATTACCGATAAGGTCAAAATAGTTGGAATGATCGACTGTGTCGAATTCTGGAATCCCGAAGAATACGATTTGCGCAATCCTGCACTTACTCCGGAAATGGAAATGCAGATGCTCGCAAATCTGAACCTTGGTTGATAATATGGCTGAATTACTTGAAAACAACGGCTTTTCTCACCGTCCCGTACTTCTTGAGGAGACGATTGAAAATCTTGTACATAACCCCGACGGCATTTATGTTGACGGCACTGCCGGAGGCGGCGGACACAGCGCCGCAATACTCTCAAGACTTTCAGAAAAAGGCAGACTGGTCTGTGTTGATCAGGACCCCGATGCGATAGAGACGGTAACGAAAAGATTTGAAAATGATAAGCGCGTAAAGATAGTGCGCTCCAATTTTGAACACATCAAAGACGCCCTTGTTGAAGCAGGCTATGAGTTTTGCGACGGGGTACTGCTCGACATCGGCGTCTCCTCCCATCAGCTTGACTGCGCAGAGCGCGGTTTTTCATATCATAACGATGCTCCGCTGGATATGCGCATGAGCCAGAGCGGAAGGAGCGCAGCAGATCTTGTTGCGGAGCTTTCCTGGCAGAAGCTTGCGGAAATACTGACAAAATACGGAGAAGAAAAGTTCTCCGTGAAGATAGCAAAGAGAATATGTGAGCAGAGGGAAATCGCTCCAATTCTCACCACTCTTCAGCTGGCAGACATTGTCCGTGATGCGGTGCCTGCAGCTGCCCGCAGAGACGGACATCCTGCCCGCCGTACCTTCCAGGCACTGAGAATCGCAGTCAATGATGAGCTGGGTGTGCTGGAGAGGGGCATGGATTCGGCTTTCGAATTGCTGAGAGAGGATGGAAGGCTTGCAATCATCACCTTCCACTCCCTTGAAGACAGAATAGTAAAACGCCGCATGGCAGACTGGTGTACAGGCTGCACCTGCCCGCCGGACTTCCCTGTGTGCGTGTGCGGAAATACACCGAGAGCGGAGCTTGTAACCAGAAAGCCCGTTGCACCTTCCGGAGAAGAGCTGGAAGAGAATCCCAGAAGCAGAAGCAGCAAGCTTAGGGTTTGTAAAAAAATAAGATAACGGGTATTGACATAATTAGTTTACCATAATATAATTGACATAATCCAACTGAAGATTGGATGAGAGGAACGAACAGACTACGAAAGGAGCCTTGATCTGATGCAGCAGTCCAGAGAATACTATGTAAAGGGAACCATGGCAGAAGAGCTTGATTTTGCGCTGTTTGAAGTGGATGAAACACGCATGGCAAGAGAAAAAAAGAGAAAAGAAGCAGCTGAGCAGGAACGCAAGAAAAAGAACCGTGAACAGCAGGCGGAGCAGGGAAGAAAGAAGAATCAGCCCCTCACAATTGTTGACAAATACGGAAGATTTCAGGTTGCGCTGGTGCTTATTGCAGCGGTCATGTTTATTGCGCTGCTTGGCATAATGGTTGCAAACCAGCAGAAGATAAATGACATAAACCACGATATAAAGAACAAAACAGCTGAGCTGACCCTGCTTGAGCAGGATTATGAGGTCATGAGCATTTCTTTTGAAAGCAAGATGAGCGATGCAGCAATCGAGCAGTACGCAATAAATGTACTTGGAATGCAGCGTCGTGAAAACAACCAGACCGAATGGCTCAATCTCCACAATACCGATGTGTTTGAGAATTGTGATTCGGGTAATTCATCTATTTTCTACTGGAGAAATCACTGATAACGAACGGCACATAATTGCGCTGATGGAACAGTATAAATACATAAGGCGCTCCGTTCGGTAAGTTGATAATATCGGACAATAGCACGGGCAGAGAGTCGAGAATGATTTCTTGGCTCTCATTTTGCTTGAAAAAGAGATAAATTATTGCTGTAAAGGACCCTTGGGTCGGGTGGAAAGGAAGAGATTATGGCAGAGAGAGACAACGGAAAGAAAAAGTCCGTATCCCATACACGCAGCAGATATGAAGGCGATTCAAGAAGCAGGAGCGGAGAAAAACGCACTACGGCTGCATCCGGAAGAAACAGTTCAAAAGACTGGCGTGAGATGGCTGAAAGACAGGACAAAGCCGCAAGACGCGAAAGGGAACGTATTGCAGAGGAAAAAGAGAATACCGAGGTTAGAAGCGGCGGATTCAGAGGTATGCTGGACGCATTTGATGTCTGGTATGAAAACCTTGGAAAAAACTGGGGAAACAATATTCGGGTAATGCTCGGGATGAAGAAAAAGAGACATAAAAAGCCTCCTAAGTATGCCGATTCCACCATGAGGAAGAGAAATACCTTCATTATGGTAATAATGGCTCTGTGCTTTGTTGCCCTTGTCGGATTTCTGGCATACTATCAGCTTATTGACAGAGAAAGATGGCAGCAGCTGGCAGTTGAGCAGCAGCTCAAGGATACGGTGCTGGAAGCGGACCGCGGTTCGATATATGACGCCAATATGCAGACCCTTGTGCAGAGCAGAACCGCATGGAAGGTGTGGATAAAGAAGAGCTCGCTCAAGGATGAGCACAAGGATGCGGTAGTGCAGATGCTTGCAGAGGTGCTTGAGCTTGATGAGGAGTACATATATGACAGACTTTCCCTCAACTACTCCGACATTTCCCTTAACGGAAAGGCTGACAAGACGCAGAGGGATGCCATTCTTGACTTCACCACAGACGAAGAGGGGGATGTTGTAATCCCCGGAATATACATGATTGAGGATACTGAACGCTATTATGCAAGTGCCGACAGCAGCCTTGCATCAACAGTTCTCGGCTTCACAAACGATTCAAACGTAGGTGCTGCAGGACTTGAGCTGCAGTATAACGACACCCTCAGCGGCGTGCCGGGACGACAGATAGTTGCAATGGATGCAAAATCAGATACTGCAATGCCCTACGGCTACAAAAAGATGATCGATGCCCAGGAAGGAAGCAGCCTGGTGCTGACCATTGACCAGAATGTACAGAGCTGGCTTGAGGAAGCACTGTGGCAGGCGGTAAAGGATAACGATGTCAGAAACCGCGCCTGCGGTATAATCATGAACGTCAATAACGGCGAGATTCTGGCAATGGCATCAATTCCCGACTACGACCCTGAAAACTACAGGGAGATACTCGATGAGCGCACCGCAGCAAAGATTGCGGCAATAAGCGATTCGAAAGAGAGAAATGCAGCACTGGCAACAGCTCAGAATGAGCAGTGGAAAAACAAGTGTATTTCCGATACCTACGAGCCGGGCTCAGTTTTCAAGCCCATAACAATGGCTGCAGCCCTTGAGGAAGGCGCTGCAACACTCAATTCAAGCTTCTACTGCAGAGGCTATTCGATAGTCAACGGCAGAAAGATAAGATGTGCTTCCAGCTACGGTCATGGCAGCGAAAGCCTTACAAAGGGCATGATGAACTCCTGCAACCCTGTGTTCATGGAGCTTGCATCCCGAATCGGCGCAGAGAGCTTCTACCGTTATTTTACCGCTTTCGGTCTTACGGAAAAAACAGGCATCGACCTTCCCGGTGAAGCCAGCGGTGTCATGCACAGCCTTTCTGTCCTTAAGAAGGAATCCGATACCCTCGCAGTTTCTTCCTTCGGGCAGAGCTTCAAGATCACTCCCCTGCAGATGATCACTGCAATAGCAGCAGTCTCCAACGGCGGATATCTTGTGCAGCCCCATGTAGTAAGTCAGATACTTGACAGCGACGGAAATATTGTTGAGCGTTTTGACAGCACCGTAAAGCGTCAGGTAATAGCTGAAAGCACCTCAAAGAAGATAAACTCAATGCTCGAGCAGACTGTTAGCGGCGGAACGGCAAAGAACGGCTATATCGCAGGCTATCGAATCGGCGGAAAGACAGGTACCTCCGAAAAGATCGAGGAGCAGGCAGAGACAGGTGTAAAATCCTATGTTGCGTCCTATTGTGCAATCGCACCCAGCGACGACCCTGAAATTGTAATGCTCGTTCTCCTTGATGAACCCAACGGCGCAGCGCATACAGGCGGTACCATTGCAGCTCCTGTATGCCGTACAGTGCTGAGCAATGTTCTTCCCTACCTTGGAATAGATACGATTTACAGCACCAAGGACGTAGAGCTGCTTGATGTCCAGGCTCCCAATGCAGTGGGTCAGACAGTCGACCGCGCAAAAGCCATGCTGAATGACAAGGAGCTCAAGGGCAGAGTAATAGGCTCTGGAGATGTCGTAATAGCACAGATTCCCAGAGAAGGACAGAGTCTGCCCAAGGGCAGCACCGTAGTGCTTTACACCCTCAGCGAAGAGGAAAGAGCAGAGGCACTTGAAAATGCAGACGAAGGGGACAGTGAGCCTTGGCTCAGAATGACCACTGTACCCGACCTTACAGGAATGTCCCCCTCTCAGGCGAATAAAGCGGTTACCAACGCAAATCTCAATATCCGCTACGCAGGCACAGGCTACAACAGCACAGCAGGACTTGTTGTCGGTCAGTCGATTCAGGAGGGAGAAAGTGTTGCACAGGGAACAGTGATAACCGTAGAATTTATCGAAGGCGGTCTTTATGACTGATACGGCTATATTAAATTACTAAATGTGCTCATTTTCCTTGCGTTTCCAAACAATATATAGTATAATCCTTCTGTTAGGCGGCTGCGTTTCGCGCGGTGAGCGTGAGAGCAGTCAATATACCGAGGAAAGCAGTGAAAGATAAATGCTTTTATATAATCTTCTGGCAGGACTTACCTGCGATACAAAGCTCGACCTTAAGAATGTGGAAATCACAGGGATAACCTCCGATTCAAGAAAGGTTACCCCGGGCTGTCTGTTTGTGTGCATAAAGGGTATGCGCTCCGACGGTCACGATTTTGCAGCAGCAGCACTGGAGGCAGGCGCTGCAGCAGTGCTCTGTGACAGAGATCTCGGACTTCCCTCGCAGGTATGGGTAAGAGATACTCTCAGTGCATTTTCCGCAATAAGCGAAGCCTGGTTCGGCAATCCCCTTGCCAAGCTTCGACTGATAGGTGTAACAGGCACCAACGGAAAAACATCCACCACCTACATTCTCAAGAACCTTCTTGAGAAGTGCGGCTACAAGGTCGGACTTATAGGCACCATCTGCAATATGATAGGCGATGAGGTGCTTCCCACGGAATACACAACACCTGCAACCTTTGAGCTTCACGAGATTTTCGGAAAGATGCGCGATGCAGGCTGTGACTTCTGCCTTATGGAGGTCTCATCCCAGGCGCTTGACCAGGGCAGAGTTGAGGGGCTTAAATTTGAAGCCAGCTGCTTTACAAATCTCACTCAGGACCATCTTGATGTCCACGGTACTATGGAGCGCTACTTTGCAATCAAGTGCCGTATATTCAATATGAGCCGTTCAACAGCAATCAACGTGGATGATGAATGGTGCAAAAAGATTCAGCTTCCCGATTCTGTCCGCGGCATAAGATACGGAGTCAATAACCCCGATGCAGAGTGCCGTGCAACCAATGTGGAATACCGCGCAGACGGCGTCAGCTTTGATGTTGCCTTCAAGGGAATGAGCGGCAAGGCAAGCATCCCCATCCCCGGTGAGTTCTCAGTTCACAATGCACTCTCAGCATTCTGCTGTGCGCTGAATGTTGGAATTCCCTTCCCTGTGGCGGTTGAGGCGTTGTCCACCTGCCACGGTGTAAAGGGCAGAGCAGAGGTGTTCCCCACTGACAAGCCCTACACCGTTATTATCGACTATGCCCATGCACCTGACGGAGTTGCAAATATCCTCTCTGCAATGCGCGCGGTAATGAAGAAGGAAGGCAGACTGGTCATCCTTATCGGCTGCGGCGGCGACAGAGACCCCCTGAAGAGACCTATCATGGGTGAGACCGCATCCAGACTTGCAGACTTTGTTATCGTGACCTCCGATAACCCCAGAACAGAAGAGCCCATGAGCATAATCGAGCAGATAATCCCAGGCGTAAAGGAGCATGACACACCCTACGTTGTCATTGAAAACCGCCGCGAGGCGATAGAGTATGCAGTGCGCAATGCTCAGGAAAACGATGTTATCGTTCTTGCAGGCAAGGGGCATGAGGATTATCAGATAATCGGCAAGACCAAGTATCACTTTGATGAGCGAGAGGTTCTTGCAGAGGTATTTGCAAAGCTCGAATCGGAGGAAAACTGAAATGATGTTGATGACTGCAAGTGAGACCGCAAAAGCCACAGGCGGTGAATATTCTGCAGAGGCGCAGTATACAGAGGTTACCATAGACAGCCGTACTGTTAAGGAAGGCTGTATGTATATAGCAATCAAGGGCGACCGCTTTGACGGCCATGATTTCGCGGTACAGGCATCCGAAAGCGGTGCAGCCTGCGTAATGGTCAGCCATGATGTTGAGGGCGTGAAATGCCCTGTCATCAAGGTCCCTGATACACGCAGGGCGCTTATTGACCTTGCTGCATATTACAGAGCCAAAAAGGACATTCCCGTTGTGGGACTTACCGGCTCTGTGGGAAAGACCACAACAAAGGAAATGGTTGCAGCGGTTCTGCGTAAGAAATTTGATGTTCTTGCAACTCTCGGAAATCTCAATAATGATATCGGACTTCCCAGAATGTGCCTGCAGCTTGAAGAATCCCATACTGCAGCAGTTCTTGAAATGGGAATGAACAATCTCGGAGAGATTTCGCTTCTGACCAGGACAGCCCGCCCCACAGTGGGAATAATTACCAATATAGGCGTAGCTCATATAGAGAATCTGAAGAGCAGAGAAGGCATCCTTCAGGCGAAGCTTGAGATTCTCGAGGGAATGGAAAAGGATGCGCCGCTGTTCCTCAATGCCGATGACGATATGCTCATGAGTGCAAAAGACAGAATCGAAAACCCCGTAATTACCTACGGTATAGATAATCCTGCCGACTGCACTGCAAAGAACATAGTGCAGATGGACGACGGCATGGAGTTCACCCTTTGCTGGAAGGGCGAATTTGTACCGGTCAGAATCCCTGCAGTAGGAAAGCACAATGTATATAACGCCCTTGCTGCCTATGCTGTGGGCAGAACTCTGGGTCTTACAGGAGAACAGTGTGTTGCAGGTCTTGAGGACTATGTTCCCTCAGGAATGAGGCAGAAGATAGTTCACAGAGGCGGCATCACAATAATTGAAGACTGCTATAATGCAAGCCCTGATTCAATAAAGGCTGCAATGAGTGTTCTGACATCCCTGAAATGCACAGGCAGACGCATCGCAGTTCTGGGAGAAATGATGGAGCTCGGCTCCTACGGCCCCGAGGGACATTTCCAGTGCGGCGAATGGGCAGATAAATGCGGAGTTGATATGCTGTGGGCAGTGGGCGGAGAAAACGCAGCCTGCTATATAAAGGGTGCAGCAAAGCTCAGCGCAGAAGGCGGCACACGCCTTTTTGCAGACAAGGAATCCCTTGCGAAGGCTCTTATCGATGAGGTCGAAGAGGGCGACGCAGTGCTGTTCAAGGCAAGCCGCAGCGTACAGCTCGAACAGGTCATAGAAAAGCTCAACGAAGCAATCTGAGGCAGAAATGGCGAATATATATTAAGGACGGATAAATTATGTCAGTAAACAGTGCTTATGCAGTAATGAGTATCGTGGCGGCAGGCATCGCTTTCGGTGTATCCGCAATTCTGGGAAAATTTCTCATTCCGTGGCTTACAAAGCTTAAATTCGGTCAGACTATAAAGGAAATCGGTCCCACGTGGCATCAGAAAAAGCAGGGAACTCCCACTATGGGCGGAATAATGTTCATAGCAGGTATAGTTCTTGCTGTGGTAATAGCAGTACCATGTTTCCTTGCAATGGCAAAGGAACATGAAATAAACACCGTTCAGGCTGTAAAGCTCTGGGCAGGTGTCGGTCTTGCTGTTGTATGCGGTGTAATGGGCTTCCTTGATGACTATACAGGTATCAAGAAGAAGGAAAACACAGGACTTACCGTCAAGCAGAAGTTTGCGTTTCAGTTTATCACTGCAGGTGTATATCTCGGAGTCATCGCAATTGCAGAAAAAGGTGCTGGCACAACCTACATTCCCTT
>JAZUPA010000060.1:0-2380 GCA_045604945.1 Acutalibacteraceae bacterium | reverse complement strand
ACTTTGCGGCGCAATCAAAGAGGGATTGGACGAAAGGAAGCTTGAGAAGGAGAAAGAGGCTCCAGAGCAGACTGAGGAGAAGCCAGCAGGCAAGAAGCTTCGCGCTCGCAAGGGTGCAAAGCCGGCAGCTGAGGAAGCTCCAGCAGCTGAAGAGACTCCAGCAGAGTAATCGTGTAACACTTTAACATCTATCGAAAATGGAGATTAAAGCAGCTGAAGTTGCAAAACTTCGTCAGATGACAGGCGCAGGTATGATGGACTGCAAGAAGGCACTCGTTGAGGCTAACGGTGACTTCGACCGCGCAAAGGAAATCATCCGCGAGAAAGGAAAGCTCGTAGCAGCAAAGCGTGCTGACCGCGAGACTTCAGAGGGTGCGGCAATCGCTAAGGTAAACGGCGGAAAGGCTATCGTAGTAGGTCTCGGTTGCGAGACTGACTTCGTTGCAAAGAACGCAGAGTTCCAGGCACTCGCTGAGGCTATCGCAGAGACAGCTATCGCAAACTTCCCAGCAGACAAGGAAGGCCTTATGGCATGTACACTTGCTGATGGCAGAACAGTTGAGATGGCGGTTACCGAGCAGACAGGTAAGACTGGTGAGAAGCACGTTATCGTAGCTTACGAGACAGTTGAGGCTCCTTATATTTCAGCTTACATGCACAAGATCACCGGCAAGCTCGCTGCAGTGGTAGGCTTTAACAAGGCTTTCGACGAGCAGACAGCCAAGGGTGTTGCAATGCAGGTGGCTTCAATGAATCCGGTTGCAGTTTCTGCAGAGTCAGTTCCACAGGACGTGATTGATGCAGAGCTCAAGACAGCAACTGAGAAGACAAAGGAGGAGCTCGTAAAGAAGGCAGTTGACGCAGCACTTTCAAAGGCTGGCATCAACCCTGCACACGTAGACAGCGAAGCTCACATCGAGTCAAACCAGGCAAAGGGATGGATCACAGCAGAGCAGGCAGAGCAGGCTCGCGAGATCATCAAGACCGTTTCTGCAGAGAAGGCAGCAAACCTTCCAGAGCAGATGGTAGCAAACATCGCCAAGGGTCGTCTCCAGAAGTTCTTCAAAGAGCAGACTCTTGAGGAGCAGGGCTATCAGATGGGTGACGGCAAGACCGCAGTGAAGGATGTCATCAAGGCAGCTGACGCTGAGGCTAAGGTACTTTGCTTCAAGAGAGTATCACTCACTGACTAATTCGGATATTAAAATATCCATATATAAAAGAAGCCGACCCAAAAGGGTCGGTTTCATTTTATTTTAGGTTACGACGTAGGGGTTCAGGAGGGTAACATAAGGAAAACCATGGCCGCCCGTGGCCTTGTGAACGGGAGGGGCCCACGAAGTGGGAGGGATTTAGTTTTCCGTTGTTATCATCCTGAACTGCTAATCGGGTATCTGCTATTCTCCTTTCTGGAGGTCTTTGATCTGGGAGAGGATTTCATTGGCCTGAGTGATGACCTTGCGGTTTATGCTGAAGCCGATGATACCTCCGATGATACCTCCGATTGTGGCAAATACCAAGATCACAATACCGCCTGATTTATCCAACTTGATCAATTCATACATACACCAGGCATACCACAATGCTATAAGCACGGGAGCAACAAATCTTGTCCACTGGATATAATGTTTCTTGACGCTGCCCAAAGTCTTGGCTGTCTCGACAAGGCTGCCTTGAGAAAAATCCATCTTGCCCAACGCAACTTTCTGAAGTATAGTCAAAGCAAGGCATACAGCCAACATTATTGTAGTTGCGATGACAAAAGGCAGAGAACAACCTAAATGTGAGAAACATATAGGACAATAAATCAGGGCAAAGATGCCTCCTATTACCGTACCTCTGACCGTATTGTTCAGATTATTGGCCTTTGAGGCCATCGAGTTGCGGATGTGCTTCTCGTTTACGATGTTCTGCTTTTCGAGCTTGTCCTTGAGGATATTTATCTGTGAGCGCATCTCCTCGAGTTCGTGCGATAAGAGAGTGTTGTTTTCCATATTCTGTGCTATTTTTCGTCCGACATGTTCCTGAGTTGTTCCTTGATTCTGAAAAGACGTACGGAAACGTTCTTGGCCGTGATTCCGACGATGGCTCCGATCTCGTCATAGCTGAGATTTTCAAGCCATAGGAGCACTATGGCCCGGTCGAAGGGGCCGAGTCTGCTTATCCTACCCTGAAGCATGCGTATCTGCTTCATGTCTTCGGCCGAATCGTCAAAGAGATTGATGTCCATGTCGAGAGGTACGGTCTCGCCCCTGCGTTTCTTCTTCCTTTCTGCAGAGATGCAGGTGTTCAGACTGACCCTGTAGATCCATGTTCTGGCGCTGCTGTCTCCACGGAATTTCGCGAATCCGTTCCATAGGTTGACAAGGATGTCCTGGAA
>JAZUPA010000059.1:0-17084 GCA_045604945.1 Acutalibacteraceae bacterium | reverse complement strand
CGTTCTGTGAGCCAAGGAGTTGATTTATGACATTGTCTTCCTAAGACCGCTTGGCCTCCGACTTAGTATAGCTATGATCTGAACGGTCTTTCCAAGACCCATTTCGTCCGCAAGAATACCGCCGAAGCCGTAATGCTCAATGGTTTTCAGCCAGCGGAAGCCGACAGTCTGGTAGGTTCGGAGAATCTTCGCCATGCTTTCCGGAGCTTCAAATTCCGCTTCAGCAGCGGAGTTCATGTTCTTGATAAGGTCTCTGAAAAGGTGATCACGGCGCAGAGTGACGCCCTGTCCTTCCTTGAGAACGGAGTCAACATACAGCGCGCGGTTGGCGGGTGCCTCGATGGTACCCGTCATAAGCTGAGCGCCTGTCATCTGCAGACCCTCCGCAAGCTCGGAAACAGTAGCAAAGCTGCTGGCTTCAAGGGTGACAAATCTGCCGTTCTTCAGGCGATGGAAACGCATCTTCTTGCGGTAGCTGTTGAGAAGCGAGCGAAGCTCATCGTGAGGAATATCCTCGCAGTCAACCTCCAGCTTGAGAAGATCGCTTTCCACCTTGACGCCGACGGTGACGTTGGGTTTTGAAAGAATCTTGACCTTCTTGAAGCTTTCTGAGGCGTAAACCTCGCCAAGGCTCATTATTTCCGAAACGCCTGTTTCAAGGAAATTATAGATAAGCTCATCATCTGCGACAATCCGCAGAGTGTCAACGGGCTCTGTGGGAATATCGAAATATCTTGCGAGAAGGGTGCGGACACGGGATTCGGAGTTGAGATTTCTGTTTATCTGAGCGTTCTGGTTATCCTCCAGGAGATTTACTTCAATATCACCGTAGCGCACCGCAGGACGGCAGGTAAGCTCGGTTGATTTGGGCATATCGAGATAGAAGCGGAAAAGCTCGGGCAGAGGAGAGAAATCCTCCAGATTTATGTTCTTTTCCTTGAGGAATGCCCACTTTGAGATAGAGGGCAGAACGCTTGCGCAGAAAGCGGGAAGATCCTTTTTGCTGACGGTCATTTCCCATTCGCAGGAAGCGCCTGTGAGCCTGAGGAAGCTTTCCATATCGGCAGAAAAATCATCGCTGCAGCGATAAAGCATGCCGTTTCTGACAGCATAGCAGCATGAAACGCCCGAGAATACGCGGTATTTATCTGTTGCAATGGATGCACCCTCATCGCCCTTGCCCTCGATAACAACCGTAAGAGCAGGGTTTCGACGCACCAGGGTCAGAGACATGTTTGTAGGCAGCCACGCAGTGATGGTCTCACCTTCCATAACGTCAAAGAAGCTGTCCATATCACGGGGAGTGACAATCAGCTGACGCATATCAAAAAGCATGGAGTGACCGGGCATGCTGTTTATCATTTCATTGTCGGCAGCGATTTTTTCCTTGAGGAATCCAAGGAGCTTACGGGAGCGGGGAGTAAACATCTCCTCAACGTGTACAAAGCCGAAATCCTTGCCGTACTGAATATATTCGCCGCGTCTTACCTGACCGATAAATTCGGCAATATCCTTGATGATGTAGGTTCTTCCTGCGCCGACTTTGATCTCAAGTCTGAGACCGCCTGTCTCAAGACGCAGAATGGGGTCAATGCGTACCTTGCCGCGGTACTGCTGAGAAGGAAGAGCCTGCTGCTCGCGCACGGTATAAGTCTCAATAAGACTTCGCACAGTGCTGGTGGTTCTGCCTTCGACCTGCTCAGCCTCAATGGGAGCAGGCTTAATATATTCAAGTGTCATTGCAACCATGTGCTTGCAGACCGATCTGCCTGCGGCGTGATCGGGACAGGTGCAATGTGCGTTCTGTATGCCGTTTGCATCATGAACAAGCACCGATACGGCATAATCCGTACCGCTGCTGCCTATTACTTTTCCGTAGAGCCAGTAGAGACCGTTTTCAAGCTCCTTTTTCTCTACGTTTCCGACCATGTGACGCTTGTACATGGCTCTTCCACGGGCAAAAACTGCCGGGTTTCTGCACCAGTTGTGGATATCCATATCTGTCATAAAATTCACCGCCATGGAGTAGTTATGGTAATAAAAGTCAAGATAAAATTTTAATCAGATTTGAACAGATATATTTTATATTACATGAACAAATACTCGATTAATTATAGCATGAATAAGGGGTATTTGTAAAGCGAGGAAATAGATAATTTATATGTATCAAAAACAGAGATTTTACATACAAATTAACGAAAGGACAGGTGAATAAACCTATGAGCGAAAAAACAGATGCTTTTGAGAGATACAGAAGAGAGATGATGGAAATGTACAGAAAGGCAAGTCCTGCAAGAAAGACGGAAATTCAGGATGAGGATATTACGGAAGACAGCCCGCAGGAGTGCGTCCGGGAAGAGAGGGAAGATACAATGGAGTGTGAGCCGGAAACACCCTGCGATGAGGACAGCCCTGAGGGTACAGAAGAAAAGAAGCAGAATGACCTGCCGTCATTCTGCTCCCTGTGCGACAACAGAATCGCACTCTGTGAATTTTCTGTTGTGTGTGCGGGCAGCGGTACTCCCATAGAAAATGCCCAGATAGTTCTTCACAGTGACAACGGCTTTTTTATAAGGGTTCTGACCGACAGCAGCGGAAAAACCTGTGAGATTCCGATTTTTGAAGACAGAGAGTGGAGAATCGGAGTTACCGCCCAGGGGTATATTTCCGTCAGCAGGGCAAAGATAAATCCTGCGGCAGGAGAAAAGATCACAGTTCCTGTAAGGCTTGACGAAAGCCTGCAGCTAAATGATATCTTCACCGAGCATAAAAGCAGTCTCTTCGGAGCGTAAAATGGTTATGCGGCTGCAGTCCAGTGCAAAGATCCTGGCTATATGAAGGGTTTCATAATCGGCACCGCAGTCTATTATGTAGATTCTTCCCTGATGCCGAAGAAGAGCGCTTCGTATAAGAAATTCCGCATTCTCCATCCTGCCGCGCAGTTCGATGATGCCGCAGCTTCTGGTTTCGGGTGCCAGAAAAAGAAAGCTCACCGCGGCGAAAAGAAGCTCATACAAGCCAAGCACCGCCAGAATAAACAGAAAGACACAGGTCGGTGTACTCATAAAAATCACCTCGCCACAGGATATGCTGCAGCGAGGTGATTTGTTATATTAAAATTGAATCAGTTGTCCTGAGCAAGCTTGAGAAGTGCGCTGTTGTCGAGGTCAACACCAACAGCATCGCAGAGCTCCTTGACCTTGTCGGTCTTTTCCCAGGGCAGAGCAGCATCTGTTCTGCCGAAGTGACCGTATGCAGCGGTCTGACGGTAGATGGGAGCACGCAGTCCGAGAGTGTCGATTATAGCAGCAGGTCTGAGGTCGAATACCTTGCTTACTGCCTCTGCCAGCTCCTCGTCTGCAACTGCGCCGGTCTCAAAGGTGTCGATAAGCACAGAAACGGGATTTGCCATGCCGATGGCATAGGAAAGCTGAATCTCACACTTCCATGCAAGGCCTGCGGCAACGATGTTCTTTGCGATGTAGCGAGCCATGTAAGCAGCGCTGCGGTCAACCTTTGTGGGGTCCTTGCCGGAGAATGCTCCGCCGCCGTGTCTTGCATATCCGCCGTATGTATCAACAATGATCTTTCTGCCGGTAAGACCTGTATCACCGTGAGGTCCGCCGATTACAAATCTGCCGGTGGGATTGATGAAAATCTTCATACCGACGGTAATAAGCTCCTTGGGAATTACGGGGAGTATTACATATTTTGCAAGGTCTGCGCGGATTTTATCGAGAGAAACGTCAGCATCGTGCTGGGTGGAGATAACAACGGTATCAACGCATACGGGAGCACCGTCATCATCGTATTCAACAGTTACCTGGGTCTTGCCGTCGGGACGGAGATAGGGAAGGGTGCCGTTCTTTCTGACCTCGGTAAGCTTACGTGCAAGTCTGTGAGCCAGAGCAATAGGAAGGGGCATAAGCTCCTCAGTCTCATTGCATGCAAAGCCGAACATCATACCCTGATCGCCTGCGCCAATCTGGTCATACTTGTCCGAGCTGCCGTCCTTGATTTCGCTTGCGTTGTCAACGCCCAGAGCGATGTCTGCGGACTGTGTGTGAAGATTGTCTGAAATAACGCAGGTATCAGCGTTGAAGCCGATGTCATCGCTTGTGTAGCCTATCTCGCGGATGGTGCGGCGGGCGATTTCCTCTGCGTCATATTCGCAGGTGGTGGAAATTTCGCCGGACATGAAAAGTCTGTCGGTGGTTACCATGCATTCGCAGGCAACGCGTGCGTTGGGGTCCTTTGAGAAGATATCGTCAAGAACCGCATCGGAAATGCAGTCGCAGACTTTATCGGGATGACCTTCGGTTACAGATTCAGATGTAAATAATCTTGCCATAATTCTATCCTCCAAAAAATAAAAAAGTCCGTTCCAATGCCGGAACGAACAGTATAAGCTCATCTTCCGGCATATGCCGCAGGAATTGGCACCTTACATAAGCAGGTTGCCGGACATCACAGGGCCTGGTCCCTCCGTCACTCTTGATAAGTTTGATTTGATTTTAACGAAGATAAATATACAGCAAAAACTCAGAACTGTCAACAGTTTTGTGGCCGAAAGGATAATTTTGATAACAGTTGTCGGTACTCATTGACAAGTAAGGTGTAATTTTGTATTATTAGCATGGAAGCCAAGGCACTTTACGGAGGTGACAGCGTGGCAAACATCAATATGAATCAGGGCTCTCCCATGAGTTCAAAAAAAGTAAGAATTCTTATTGCTGCTCTTGCGGCAGTTCTTATTGCGATAAATATCGTATCTGCTCCATCGCTTATGGTCAAACAGGATACACAGGAGCCGCAGACATCCGTCCCTGTCATAGACGAGCCGGAGGACAGCTACTGGCTGGATATCGAAACAGATGAGCCGTCTGTGGCTGTCACTGAAACGGATATTTCGGTAACGGATACTGAAAAAGAGCCCGAGCAGGAGCTTACGGTTTATGAAATCGACCTGCCGTATTTTATCACCATCGACAAAGTCGGTCAGGTTGTAAGCATATACACGACCAACGAAGAGGGCAAGTATGAGACTCTTGTCCGTCAGTGCATATGCTCAACAGGCGAAAAGATAGACAAGCTCCCCGACGGATATTATCCGCTGAAGAACAGCAAGCACAAGTGGCAGACCATGCTCAGCCACGGAGCGCCTCTCTACGCTCAGTACACAACCAGAATCACAGGCAGCTTTCTTTTCCACTCGGTACCTTATACCGACACCAAGAAAAATGCTCTTGATATGACAAGATACAAGAATCTCGGCAAGGCAAATTCAGGCGGCTGCATAAGACTTACCGTTGAATGTGCAAAGTGGATATACGATAACTGCCCTGAGGGTACACCCGTATATGTTTTCAAGGGAACTTACGATAAGGAGCTTATAGAAAAGCTTCGTCCTCCCACACCCAAAAACGGCTGGGACCCCACAGACCCCGACCCGAAGAATCCGTACTATCAGCCCCAGTATGATGAATCAACCGAGCCCAAGCCCTATGTCTATGCACCCCTTTATGACTATGATTTTGACTGGGCTCCTGAGTGCGAGAGAATATTCTATACCGAGGCAAATGATTCTGAGGAGACCACAGTATCAACCGAGAGTACAGAGAGTACGGAAAGCACTGAAAGCACTCAGGCAACCGAAAGCACCACCGCTTCAACGGAGAGCACATCTGCAGCAACAGTGACAACCTCTACCGAAGCAACCACCTCAGCAACCACAGCTGAAACCACCACAACCACTACAACCACCACAACGACTACTACGACCACTGCCGCCACCACCACAACCACAACCACCGCAGCTGCAGCAGATGGCGAGCAGGGATGACGGGAATCAGCTGAACTTGTATATTTTCTGAAAGATAACAGGCAGTCTTAGGACTGTCCGAATAAAAAAGCTATCCCTCCGATGCAGTTTTCCTGCATCGGAGGGATTATTTGTTACCGTTTTTTAATGGATTTTTAGGATTTTATGTAATATAATATCTGAGACATTCAGAGGAAAAGAACGGTGAAGCAATGGCTGAGAAAAAATCCGCAGACGCAAATGTGGAACTGATAAAGAAGATAATAATTTTTGCAGACCTTTTTGCATTTCTGGTGGCAGTGGTGATGATCACATCGTGGCATGCCCAGCCGAAAAGTGAATCGGCAATGGCTGAGCAGAAGCTGCCCTGCTTTGCAATCGAAACAAGGCTTGTCTACGAAGGAGACAGCATCACGACCGAACTGCTAAATATAAATGACGGGTTTTTATCATTCAGTTCTGCCGATGAAACCGTGGCGGCTGTACTCCCCGACGGCACAGTAATGGGCATATCTGCAGGAAAAACCACCATCACGGCGGAAATCGGATATTCCGATGTAACCGCTACAGATATAGCAGTGATGTCGGTTGAGGTATTCCGCAAGGAGACCCCATCCGACAGCGACCTGCCTTACTGGTACGAGGATGAAATATTCCTTATCAACAGTAAGAATCCCGTAGGCTCTGATTATGAGCCTGAGCTCAAGAATGTTCGAAGCAGCATACCTTCTGCTCACAAGGAGACAAAGCTGACCCCTGCATGCGAGGCTGCACTTGCTGAGATGTACAGCGATTTTAAAAGCGAATGCGGGGGAGAACTCAGACTTATCAGTACATACCGCAGCTATAAAAAGCAGGAGTCTCTGGTAAACAACGCAATCAGGCAGAGAATGAAGGATTACGGCATGACAGAAGAGGAGGCCCGCGAGAGTGTTCTGAAAACCCGTATGCGTCCGGGCGAATCTGAGCATCACAGCGGACTTGCAATAGACTTTTCGACAAAATACACCACTCAGAACAATTTCCATACCACCAAGCAGGGAAAATGGCTTACAGAGAATGCCCACAAGTACGGTTTTGTGCTGAGATACCCAAAGGATAAGGTTGACATAACAAAAATCAACTATGAGCCGTGGCACTTCCGTTTCATTGAGACGGAACATTCTGTTGAGCATGCAACCTATATTTACGAGCACAATATCTGCCTTGAAGAATACATAGAGCTTCAGGAGCAGGCAAAGGCTGCAGCAGAAGAATACGCACGGAATCATCCTCTGGAGACTGTCGAAGCCGAATAAACAGGCAGTATAAATGGGGAAGGAGGGGTATTTTGAAGTTTTTCAGGTTTCTTCTGGCAGTGCTGTGCATTGCGGTTCTGGTACTGGGTACACTTCTGGCACTCAATCCGGGTATTCTTCCCGAGCTTTCGCAAAGGATGGAGGAGACAGGCGAAAAGCTGACAAACGGAACTCCTCAGATGCCCATAATACCGGAAGAAGTCACAACGACTACCTCGCAGACTGCAGAAAGCACAGTTCACACAACCAAAGCCACCACAAGGGCAGCCCTTGATGCACAGGAGTGCAGAGAACTTACCTTGAGCATGCTGGAGACCCTTTCGGTGGATGCTGATGAGGAAACTCTCAGGGAGGCAAGAGAGCTTCTTGCAGAGCTCGAAAGGGGAGAAGGGCAGGAATATTACTCCCTTCTTTCGGCAGTCCTTTCCTATGCCGACGGCAGAGGAGATGCAAAGCGCCTTTCCGAGGTTATTGACAAAGGCGATAAAAAGACAGTGAAGCAGGCGGCAGTATCCTGCTGGGCGGCATATCGGTCGGGGGAGAGCAAGGTGACATTCTCCTTTGCAGGAGATTGCACCTTTGCCTATTTTAACGAGAGCAACCGTGCAAAGGGATTTCCTGCGGTTTATGCAGCCTCAGGCAGCGTTACATATCCTTTCGATAATGTGCGGGGCGTGTTTTCAGCAGACGATATGACCACAGTGAACTTTGAAGGGGTGCTCAGCGATTCAGCAAACCATGCTGAAAAGCAGTTCTATTTCAGAGGAAAAAAGGAATACGCAAAGATTCTGTCATCCTCCTCTGTGGAAAGCGCAAACCTTGCAAACAACCATACCCTCGATTACTATGAGAAGGGCTTTGAGGATACCGTTATAGCCCTTGAAAACGAAGGGGTCGGTGTTTTCTGGGGAAGCGAGCCCTATGTAAGCACCCTGAGAACAGACAGCGGTACGATGTCTGTGGTAATGCTGTCAACAAGCAGCATCGACATAAAGAACAACAGCAAATTCAAGGAAATAAAAAAGCAGATCGAGCGGTATAAGTCCCCGAATACAATAGTGATAGTCAATCTGCATTGGGGTGTTGAACGGGCGGTAAAGCCCTCACAGTGGCAGATTGATACAGCCCATGAGCTTGCAGATGCAGGGGCTGACCTTATTGTGGGTCACCATCCCCATGTTCTGCAGGGAATAGAAAAATACAAGGGAGTATATATAGCCTACAGCCTGGGGAATTTCGCCTTCGGCGGAAATTCCTCCGCTAAATACCCTGAAACGGTCATTCTGCGTGCTGAGTTTGATATAGACTCAGGGGAAGTGGGAGAATGCAGCATCGCAGCGGTGCCGTGCTATATCACCTCAAGCGGAGGTACGGCAAATGATTACAAGCCCTCGCTTCAGTACGGCAAAAAGGGCGAAGCAGTAATCAGGCTCGTGTTGGAGCGCAGCGCTTTGCTTGAAAACGGAATAACCGAGCTTGACTGGCACGGGATAAGCTGAGAGGGAATAAATATGAAAAAGATCATGGTTTTAATGATATCTGTATTAATGCTGTTTCTTATCTTTGCAGGCTGTGATGCATCGATATTCTACAATGAATCAGCGGTTGTCAACGGTCTGAGAATAGAAATCAGCAGAGAAGCGAATAAGTGTTTTGCGGGATGCTACACCTGCAATGATTATGAAGAAAACATGGAAATAACCATACCTGACAGCTATGACGGAATACCGCTGACACAGCTTGGTGGATATGTAGGCTCAGGAGCGCCGTCGCCTTTCTGGATTGATACAGAGGGGAAATACACTAATATTCCTTACGATGCTGATGTTAGCTACTGGTATGACGGAGAAAAGGCGCTATGCGAATCGGACGATGCTCTTTCCGAATTTAACGGTGATTATCGTATTGAGAATGTCATATTCAAGCTGAATCTTGGAAAGAATATCACGAGAATTGAATTGGTCTCGATGGGTGATTATTTGGCATGGATAAACGAAGATGAAAGCATAACATTCTATCATCCTGTGGTTTATATTGTCTGCTCAGAGGAAAACAAGCATTTCTATTCAAGGGACGGCAGACTGTACAGCAGGGAAACAGATGAGCTGATAACAGCTTTTTCTTATGCTGATTCCATGATATAAACTCTGTGAATAAAAAAGAAGCAAGCACCGAAAAGCTCAGGTGCCTGCTTCTTTTTTATTTTTTAGCCTTGCCGATGGTATTTCCGCGGCGGAATTCCACGTTTACATCAATACGGGTGCTTTTTCCGCCGACAGACTGATTGTCATACTTGAGCATGATTTTTTCATAGAGGGTATCAACACATGCCTCTGCACACTGTCTGGTGGGCTGATTGAGTATTGAAAGCTCAACGGGCATGATGTTATCAATGTATGGGTCATTTTTCACGCCGATAAGGGAAACATCTCCGGGAATGGAAAGCCCCATTCCGTAAAGCCCCATGAATGCGCTTATGGTGGCATCCTCGCTGAGACATATGACAGCGGTGGGTGCGGGATTCATGGACATCAGCTGCTTGACAGCCTCAAAGCCCGAGCTGTAGTCCGACAGTATATAATCCTTCGGACAGCTGATGCCGTGCTTTTCTGCATTTTCGGCAATGCTGCCTGCGCGTCTGTCGAAAGCCGCCAGAGGATTGCTGCCTGTAATTACACCTATATTTCTGTGACCGAGCTGCCCGAGTTCATCCATCAGCTCTTCAACAGCATTCTCTCCCCTGAGGGCAATGCAGTTTGAAGGGTAGGTGGGGATGAACTGATCAAAGAACACAAAAGGAAGATTATGATCCTTGAGATAATCATATGCACGGGTGGTACCGCGGCTGACGGGCATGATTATCATACCGTCTATCTGATTGGCTTTAAGCCGCGAAACCAGTGCCTGCTCACGTCTCTCATCGTTTTCGCTGACGCAGATTATCGGGGTCAGACCCTTTTCTGTAATAATACTCTGACATTCTCTGACAAATACAGAAATCAGCGAGATTTCGAGGGAAGGAACTATAATGGCAACAAATCCGCTTTTGCCTGTTTTCATGGAACGGGCTGATTCATCGCGCACATACCCCAGCTCTTCAATGGCTTTTTCGATAAGGGCGCGGTTTTCTTCTTTTATGCTCTGACCGTTGATGCACTTTGAAACAGTGGCAATTGAAAGCCCTGTGATCCGTGCAATGTCTTTCATTGTGGCGGACATGATTTCACCTCATAAATTATCAGCTTCAGCCTGCTGTGTCGGTTTTGCTGGCTGTATCGGTTGCACTGGTGTCTGTTGCGCTGGTTACAGGCTCCTTTTTGTCTGAAGGAGCAGTAATATCCGTAGGTGATACCTTCGGTTTTCCGTCGCCGTAGATAAGGTCGGATTCCGACTGTGTAAGCAGCGGACCTTCGGGGGCTTCAATATCTGTTTCGCTCATCTCGCTGCTGAAGATGGAGTCGAGCTGTCCGCGGTCAGACAGCAGTGCATAGAGCTGTCCTATGCGGGAGGAAAGCTGCTTTGCATCCTTCTTGAAAAGAATGTAGTAGTCGCCGCTCTGCAGCTTCTGATCGATTATCTGATATTTATCAGGCTCGTTCTTGAGAACCCAGAGTATGAAAGCCTCTTCAAAGGCTGCGCCCTGAGCCTTGCCTGAGTCAAGAGCATCAAGAGCTTCCTTTTCGGTCCGGAAGGACACAACATCCTTGAGGGATGTGCGGAATTCCGTAGTATTTGTAAGGACAGCTGCTGCATCGGTGTTTGCAACGACCACAACAGTCTCACCGCTGAGGTCGTACAGCTTCTTTGCATCGCTGTCTGAGGGTACGATGACGATGTAGTTGCACTCAAACTGCATTTCCATGCTCTCTACCAGCAGACCTGTCTGATAGTCGAGATTGGGGTAGCCTATGTAGCAGTCGATAATGCCCTTGTCAAGGGCTGATACAGCCTCATCGGTATCGACAATTCTGATTTCAGCTCTGGCACCGAGAGAGGCGGCAAATTCCTGGGCTATCTTAGGAGCAATGCCCCGAAGCTCGGAATTTTCGTCCCTGTAGCATACAGGGGTCAGGGAGTCATCCATTCCGATGACGATTTTTTTGGCGTCGATAACAGAGGTAAGAGAATTATCCCCTTCCTCAGCGCAGGCGGCAAGGCAAAACAGCAGAGCCGCCGCGAAGATAAGCATCAATGCTTTTTTCAGATTTTTCATAAGTACACCTGTCAATGTCTTTTGAGCCAGTCACGGGCTTTTGTAAGAACATTTCTGTCGTTGTTGAATCGGAAGAGCTTCATTGCAAGACCGTAATCAGCCCATACGAAACGATCTATTTCGCTTTGCTGAATGGTGATTTCATCGCCGTTCATCTCTGCAATGAAGAATACAACCTGCTTGACTATCTTGCCCTTAGGATGATACTCGCTGATGGCGCGGAAGCCGTCCAGAGGAGTGATTTCGACTCCTGTTTCCTCCAGAACCTCGCGGATAGCCGTATCCTGCTCGCTTTCTCCCTTCTCGATGTGTCCCTTGGGAAAACCCCAGTTGTTGCCCTTCTTGTTTTTGACGAGCAAAAACTCGGTGTTGCCGCTTTTTCTGCGAAAGACCACGGCACCGCAGGATTTTTCGTTAAGGCAGGTGATATGGTAGTGGTCGGGAGTTATACATTCTCCCAGCTGCTCGCGCAGCTGCGGCTCAAACAGTCTGAGCCTGTCCGGGGTGGCAACAGCGCAGGGTTCGCCGTTGACACTGGGCGTAACCGCAATAACACGCAGATTCTGAGCGCTCTGTGCAGGCTCAGCGCCGACAGTAATTATTCGGAACATGGCAGCATCGGTGTTTTTCTGATCCACCGATTGCGCAGCACAGATTCTGTACTGACCTTCTGACGGCGGTGTAAGGGTATCACCCACAAGAACCTTTATCGAAGATCCCAGCATATAACACATCCTCCTTTCTTGCGTACCGCCGGAAGAGGAAGAGATTGCACAGCGGCACATAAAATATTAATACCGAATCATTATACTGAATCCATGAGAATATTACAAGCTTTCTGAAGAAATATTGTTAAGGGATAAATCTCCGGAAATCTCTCTTTTTCTTCTGTATTCTCCGAAAATCTCACGAATGATAAACGCAGAAAGGAAAGTGAAGGAGTGGCATTTCAGCGACAAAAGCTTACCGCTCTGAGAAAAATGAAGCTTTTGCGCAACTTTCTCATTTGTTTCATAGAAAGGATGCACAAATTGAGTTAGGAAACTTCATTGCATTACACACTGCGCAAAGTATTGCAATTTGTTGCGCAGTGTGATATAATCAAAACCGTAAAAAGCGCATAGGGCAGAACACTTTGTATACCGACAGGTCTGCAGCCACCGAAAGCAGACTCACCGACTGTACGGGGCGCAATGATCTGCTTTCATAGAACCCCGTATAATTATGACTGAAATCAATAAAAGGAGAGTGCGAAAGCCGCTCTCCTTTTGTTTTGCCTGTGAGGTGATCTGATGCATTTTGTGCAGAGCAAGGGTCTGCTGTCATCGCAGAACGGAATGAATATCTACCGCGGCTGCACCCACGGCTGCATTTACTGCGATGCAAGAAGCAGCTGCTACGGTTTTACACATCCCTTTGAGGATATTGAAGTGAAGGAAAATGCTCCGATACTGCTGGAGGATGCCCTGAGAAGAAAAAGAAAAAAGTGCATGATAGGCACAGGTGCCATGAGTGACCCGTATATGCACTGTGAAGAAAAGCTCTGTCTGACGAGGCAGTGCCTGGAGATAATTGAAAAATACGGATTCGGCGTTGCGGTGCAGACAAAATCCGCCCGCGTGCTGAGAGATATCGACCTGTATGCCGGGATAAACGAAAAGGCAAAAGCAGTCATTCAGATGACTCTGACAACGTATGACGAAGAGCTGTGCAGAAAGATAGAGCCCAATGTCAGCACTTCATACGAGCGCTTTGAAGCCCTCATGAAATTCAGGGAATACGGAATACCGACAGTTGTGTGGATATGTCCCATATTGCCTTACATCAACGATACGGAGGAGAATCTCCGCGGAATCATGGATTACTGCGTCAGGGCAGGGGTGAAGGGGATAATCAATTTCGGAATGGGTCTTACTCTGAGAGAAGGGGACAGGGAGTATTACTATGCCGCTCTTGACCGCCATTTTCCTGGTATGAAGGAAAAGTACAGAAAAAAGTTCGGCTATGCCTATGAGCTGCCCTGCGAAAATGCGGACAGACTGTATTCGATAATGGAAAATGAATGCAGCAGAAACGGAATAATGCTGGGCAACGACAAGGTCTTTGCCTATCTGAAGGAATTTCCGCAGAATAATGACCAGCTCTCCTTTTTCTGAAAAATCACCAAATCGGGAATGCATTTTCAGTTGAAAATAGCCTGAAAATACAAAGAAATGCATAATTTCAAAAAACTTTGAAAAGCCCTTGAAATCTCAAAATGGTTGTGCTATAGTGTACATCACAGCGATACAACAGTACACCAGTCACGGAATTTCAGGGCAGGGAGGTGTTTTCATGGAGGACGAATATCTGCTTATCAAAACTGATGCATTGCCGGAAATTTATGCCAAGGTCGTGCAGGCAAAGCGCCTCCTGAGCACCGGTGAGGCTGCTTCATCCTCCGAGGCTGCGCGAATGGCGGGGATATCCCGCAGCGCTTATTATAAGTATAAGGATGTTGTCTGGAGCTATGACGGAGCGACCCGGCAGAGGGTCATAACGGTCCATGCGATTCTGGAGGATTCCCCGGGAGTCCTTGCAGCGTTCATGGCGGTGCTCTGCAATGCCAAGGCAAACATTCTCACAGTCAATCAGAATATACCGGTCAACGGTGCGGCATCCGCCTCCGTTTCAGCCAGTATCGAGCATCTGACAATTACAGTTTCACAGCTTCTGAGCAATTTAAGCAGTCTGCCCGGAGTGATTTCCATAGACAATGTGGCAGGTTGATGAATAGAATAGAAAAGAGGAATCAGCGTGGTAGCAATAGCTGTTCTCGGTCACGGTACCGTCGGCTCGGGCGTTGTTGAGGTTCTCACCAAAAACAGTGAGTCCATAAACAAACGCGCAGGCGAGTCTATAGAGATCAAAAGAATCCTTGACCTTCGTGATTTTGATGTACCCTATGCAGACAAATTCACAAAGGACTTCGCGGATATTGAAAACGATCCCGAAATCAAAATAGTAGTTGAATGTATGGGCGGCTGCACCTTTGCCTATGATTATGCAAAGCGCGCACTGCTTGCAGGAAAGAGCGTTGTCACTTCCAATAAGGAAATGGTGGCGGAAAAGGGCTACGAGCTTCTGACCATTGCAAAGGAAAGAAATCTCAACTTCCTTTTCGAAGCCAGCGTCGGCGGCGGGATTCCCATCATCAGACCCCTCAGCCAGTGCATGGCAGCAAATGAGGTCTATGAGATTGCAGGAATCCTCAACGGCACCACAAACTACATTCTCACCAGAATGATAAACGAAGGCGTCAGCTTTGAAGAGTGCCTGAAAACCGCACAGGAGCTTGGCTATGCCGAGCGCGACCCCTCCGCGGATGTTGACGGACATGATGCATGCCGCAAGATATGCATCCTTGCATCCCTTGCCTTTGGAAAGCACGTTTACCCTGAGTCTGTAAAGACCGAGGGCATAAGAAATATCAGCTCCGAGGATGTAAAGTACTGCGTTGCATGGGGCGGTGCTGTAAAGCTCATCGGAAGGGTCGTCATGAACCCCGACGGCAGAGTTTTCATAAATGTCGCACCTCGATTTGTTCCTCACAGCTGCCAGCTTTCCACCATTGACGATGTCTTCAACGGCATCCTTGTCCGCGGCGACGCAACCGGCGATGTTGTATTCTACGGACGCGGCGCAGGAAAGCTTCCCACTGCCAGTGCCGTTGTTGCTGACGTTATCGACTGCGTAAAGCATATCAAGGCAAGAAAGTACCTCTATTGGGAGGATGCTGAAGCAGGAATGGTAGCATCTTATGATGATGAGCCCTGCCGTATGTACATGCGCGTCGAGGGCGAGGGCATAAAGGCTGCTGTCAGCGAGATCTGCGGCTGCGCAGAATATATCGAGCGTCAGGATGTTCCTGAAAACGAAGCAGGTTTTGTCAGCGAAATGAAGACATTCGCAGAACACAGAAAAGAGATTGAGGCACTTGAAGCAAAGGGCATAAAGGTTCTCTCTTCTCTGCGTATTTTTGAAGCATAAACTATACTCACTGGAGGAAAAAATATGGGCTTGATAGTACAGAAATTCGGCGGAAGCTCTGTCGCAAACGCCGAGAGAGTCATGAATGTTGCCCGAATCATCACCGATACCTACCGTAACGGAAATGACGTTATAGTAGTTGTTTCGGCACAGGGCGATACCACTGACGACCTTATCGAAAAGGCAAAAGAAATTAACCCCAGAGCAAGCAAGCGCGAGATGGATATGCTCATGTCAGCAGGCGAGCAGATCTCCATTTCCCTTCTGGCAATGGCAATAGAGAGTCTCGGTTATCCCGTCATCTCTCTGCTCGGATGGCAGGCAGGCTTCACCACCAGCTCATCCTACGGCGCGGCAAGAATCAAGAAGATTCACACCGAGCGTCTTGTGCGCGAGCTTGATGCTCATAAAATAATCATCGTTGCAGGCTTCCAGGGCATATGCAAGTACGATGACATCACCACCCTCGGACGCGGCGGCTCAGACACCAGCGCAGTTGCAATCGCAGCAGCAATGAGAGCAGACCGCTGCCAGATATACACCGACGTTGAAGGTGTATTCACCGCAGACCCCAGAAAGGTCGCAAACGCAACAAAGCTCGATGAGATCACCTATGATGAAATGCTCGAGCTTGCAACCCTCGGCGCACAGGTTCTCAACAACAGAAGCGTTGAAATGGCAAAGAAATATTCGGTTGAGCTTGAGGTTCTCAGCTCTCTTGAAAAAAAAACCGGTACAATTGTCAAGGAGGTCATCAAGATGGAAAAAATGCTTATCAGCGGTGTTGCAAAGGACACCAATGTTTCCCGTATATCGATCGTAGGAGTTCCCGATGAGCCGGGTATTGCATTCAGAATTTTCGATCGTCTTGCAGCAAAGAAGATCAATATCGACATTATTCTCCAGTCTGTCGGTCGTGACGGAACCAAGGACATCACCTTCACCGTCAGCCGCGACAACGGCGAAGCTGCAAAGGAGATCCTCGAGAGCTTCCTTACCACCTTCGGCGGAGAACCCAAGGTAATTCTCGACAACAGCGTTGCAAAGGTATCAATCGTCGGCGCAGGCATGGAAAGCCACAGTGGTGTTGCATCCAAGATGTTCGAGGCTCTTTACAGCGCACACATCAACATCGGTATGATCTCCACCAGTGAGATAAAGATCAGCGTACTTATCGATGAGCAGGATGCGGATGCAGCAGTCGTAACAATTCACGACGCATTCATCACCCCCGCAAGATAAATTGAACAGCAGCAGACCGACCGCAGTTTTCTGCGGTCGGTTTTTTATGAGAGTAATTGACTTTTCTTCCGGAAGGCTGATTTGAAAATTCTCATTTTCTGTGCAGAGATGAGGGAGATTCCAAAGAGGGGCGAAGAGAACCTCTTTGGTCGTTTGGGGAGAGGAATTCTGAAGGGATGAGGAGTACAATATCGTAAACGATATTGTTTATCGAAACCCCTCTCCCTTCAGTGCCATTTCTTTGGGTACCGTTTCTTTGGGCAAACAAAGAAATGGTATATAAACGCATAGAACAAACTTCAATTTAAAAAATTACTTAACGCCTTGGAAAGCTCTCCGATTATGTTAACAAAAAATTAGTTGTTTTAATCGCAATATAATGTTATTATAATATATCCAATACTCCGAACATCAGAGAGGAAATCATCACCATGCAGGAAAAAGACCAGCAGAGAGATCAGAATGACGTAATAATCGGCAG
>JAZUPA010000058.1:0-28123 GCA_045604945.1 Acutalibacteraceae bacterium | reverse complement strand
AACAGTATCAAAACAGTATCATTTTCGCTTTCGGAACCGAGAAAACGGCTTGTTTATGCGGTTTTTGCTGTTTTGGTGCTTATTCCCACTCAATTGTGCCTGTGGGCTTGGGAGTGATGTCGAATACGACTCTGTTAATACCCTCTACCTCAGCAGTGATACGAGCGGTGATCTTATGGAGAACTGCGTAGGGAATCTCCTCGATGGTAGCGGTCATAGCGTCCTTTGTGTTGACTGCACGGATGATTGCAGGCCAGCCTTCGTAGCGCTTGCCGTCTCTTACGCCGACGCTCTTGAAATCGGGCACAGCGATAAAGTACTGCCATACCTTCTCGGCAAGACCGCAGTTGTCAAACTCCTCACGGAGGATAGCATCAGCCTCACGGAGAGCCTCAAGGCGGTCACGGGTGATAGCGCCAAGGCAGCGAACACCGAGTCCGGGACCGGGGAACGGCTGACGATAGACCATAGCATGGGGAAGACCGAGAGCCTCACCGACTACACGAACCTCGTCCTTATAGAGAAGCTTAATGGGCTCAACGAGCTCCATCTTCATGTCTTCGGGCAGACCTCCGACGTTGTGGTGAGCCTTAACACCGTCAGATTCGATGATGTCAGGATAGATGGTGCCCTGTGCGAGGAAGGAGATACCTTCAAGCTTAGCAGCCTCTTCATCAAAAATGTTGATGAACTCATTGCCGATGATCTTTCGTTTCTGTTCGGGGTCGCTTACGCCTTTGAGAAGTTCAAGGTAACGCTCGGTAGCATCGATGTAAACAAGGTTAGCATCCAGCTCTTTGCCGAAGATCTCAATAACCTGCTCACTTTCGCCCTTGCGCATGAGACCGTGGTTGACGTGAACGCAGACAAGCTGCTTACCGATAGCCTTGATGAGAAGAGCAGCAACAACAGAAGAGTCAACGCCGCCGGAGAGAGCGAGGAGAACCTTCTTGTTGCCTACCTGAGCACGAACCTCTGCAACCTGCTCGTCAATGAACTTTGCAGCGAGTTCGGGGGTAGTGATGCGTTCCATGGTTTCGGGTCTTACGATTTTCTCCATTAAAAACACCTCTTGATAATTTATTGAAATATAGTATGTCCGATATTATAAATGCTTTTCGTACTTACTGACGGATTCGATGGTGCCGTCGGGGAAGTTGCCGTCAAAGCAGGCTGTGCAGACATCGAGATCCTTGCCGCAGAGAGCACAGCGTACGTTTTCAAGCTTGAGGAAGTCAAGTGAATCAGCACCGATTATCTCGCAGATTTCCTCAACACTGTGGTTATTTGCGATCAGATCTTTTGCATCGGGAACGTCAGTGCCGTAGTAGCAGGGATAGAGGAAGAGAGGGGAACTTATACGTACATGAACCTCGGTAGCACCTGCTTCACGAAGCATAGTAACAATGCGGTTCATTGTAGTACCGCGGACGATTGAGTCGTCCAGCATAACAACTCGCTTGCCGCCGATGACACTCTTGAGAGCGTTGAGTTTAAGGCGAACAGCACTTACACGTTCTGACTGAGCGGGCCTGATAAAGGTTCTTCCTATGTAGCTGTTCTTGATAATGCCCTTTGCGTAGGGAATACCGGATTCTTCGGAATAACCAACAGCCGCATCAATACCGGATTCGGGAACACCGATTACTATATCAGCATCAACGGGCATCTGCTTTGCAAGCTCACGGCCTGCAGCGCGGCGGGACTCATAAACAGAAACACCATCGATGACCGAGTCACTGCGTGCAAAGTAAATATACTCAAAGATACAGCGGCTTGTCTTCTGACCGCAAAGCTCGGTATCGGAATGGAAGCCGTTTTTATCGCAGATAATGATTTCACCGGGCTCAACGTCACGGATGAGTTCTGCGCCGATGGCATCAAATGCACAGGATTCGCTGGCAAATACGATTGCGTTATCTATTTTACCCATGCAGAGAGGTCTGAAACCGTGAGGATCACGGAAAGCAATGAGTTTCTGAGGGCTCATAAGAAGCATGGAATATGCGCCATGGAGCTGCTTCATTGCGTTCTTGACAGCTTCCTCAACACTGGAAACCTTGAGACGTTCCTTGGCGATGAGATAAGCAACAGCCTCAGCGTCGGAGGTTGTCTGGAAAATAGCACCGCTGTGTGAAAGCTCCTCGATAATTTCATTTGTGTTGGTGAGCATGCCGTTGTGAGCAAGAGCGATAGTACCCTTTGCATAGCGCATAACAAGGGGCTGAGTATTGGCGGGGTTGTTGGAATTTGCAGGGGAATAACGGACGTGTCCCATAGCGATCTGACCGTCAAGATCATCAAGGCTTGAGCCTGTAAAAACCTCACTGACAAGACCAAGATCACGGTGATACTTGAAAACACCACGGTCATTGACTGCAATACCTGCACTTTCCTGACCTCTGTGCTGCAGAGCTGTAAGTGCATGATAAGTGCACTGTGCAGCATTAAGATCTTCGCCGTTCAGATAGATACCGAACAGACCACACTCTTCGTGCAATTTTTCGTTATATAACACAGCATTATCTCCTTTGCTGATAGATTACAGTAATTCAACACCTGCGTCAGCGCAGATTTTCTTTGTTTCCTCAGTCCATACAGAAGCCTGAACCTCGCCGATGTGAGCTTTTCTGAGGAAGAACATACAAAGTCTAGACTGACCGATACCGCCGCCGATGGTTAGGGGGAGTTCATCGTTAAGAACCATACTGTGGAAAGGCAGAGAAGCCCTGTCCTCACAGCCGCGGATCTCAAGCTGCTTCTTCATGGTTTCAGCATCTACACGGATACCCATGGAAGAAAGCTCGAAAGCGATATCGAGAATGGGATTGTAAACAACGAGGTCGCCGTTGAGCTCCCAGTCATCGTAGTCGGGAGCTCTGCCGTCATGAATCTCGCCTGACCTGAGCTTGCCGCCTATCTTCATGATGAATGCTGAACCGTGCTCGCGCACATAAGCATCTTCTCTCTGGGAAGATGTAAGATCGGGGTACATATCCTCAAGCTCCTGGGTAGTGACATAGGAAAGAACGGGGTTAAGGAGCAGATCCTCGAAGCCGTACTTCATGAGAACATGGTGCTCGGTGGATTTCATGACGGAATAGATCTTGCGAGCGGTGTTCATAAGCAGATCGAGAGTTCTCTCTTCTCTGGAAATGACCTTTTCCCAGTCCCACTGGTCGACATAGAGGGAGTGAATGTTATCGGTCTCCTCGTCTCGTCTGATAGCGTTCATATCGGTGTAGAGTCCTTCGCCCTGCTCGAAGCCGTAACGCTTGAGTGCAAGGCGCTTCCACTTTGCAAGAGACTGAACGATCTCATAGGTGTGACCGTTTCTGTCTTCGCCGATGTCGAAGCTGACAGGTCTTTCGATGCCGTTGAGGTTATCGTTGAGACCTGATTCCCTGTCAACAAAGAGGGGAGCGGAAACACGCTGGAGATTCAGCTTGTGAGCCAGTGATTCCTGAAAATAGTCCTTTATCTCTTTTATAGCCTTTTCGGTTTCTCTGACACCGAGTTCAGAATGATAGCCCTCGGGAATGTATGCTTTTTCGGGCAGCTTTGCCATATTTAAAACCTGCTTTCGGTTTAAAGTAATTTACCTTCATAGACGAACTCGGCAGGACCGGTCATATAAATATGATTATCCTCGCCCCATTCGATAAAAAGATCTCCGCCGCGAAGACGTACAGTGCCGGATTTTTCTTTTATAACGCCGCAAAGTACAGCGGCAGTGAATACTGCGCAGGCGCCTGTGCCGCAGGCGAGAGTTTCGCCTGAACCGCGCTCCCAGACGCGCATTTTAAGAACGCCGTCGGGAAGGAGATTTACGAATTCCGTGTTGACCCTATCGGGGAAAACGGCATTGTGTTCGAATTTCGGACCGATTTTGTCAAGCTCGATACCATCGATATCCTCGTCGGTAAAAATTACACAATGAGGATTGCCCATGGAAACACAGGTGACGGTATAATCGTTGTCGTCAACATTCAGATTGACAGCAACAGCACGTTCTGACTCAAGAGTTGTGGGGATCTTCGCACTCGCAAGCTCGGGCTCGCCCATATCAACTCGAACACTCTTAACCATGCCCTTTTCATCAAGTGTCAAGTCAAGTACCTTTATGCCTGAAAGAGTCTCTACTGTAACAGTAGTCTTGTCGGTGAGACCTCTGTCATGGACAAATTTGCCGACACAGCGTATGCCGTTGCCGCACATTTTGCCCTGAGAGCCGTCTTCGTTGTACATGTCCATTCTGAAGTCCGCAACCTCAGAGGGGCAGATAAGAATTATTCCGTCAGAACCTGCACCGAAATTGCGATTGCTGAGTCTGAGCGCCAGCTCAGAAGGATTATCGATCATTTCCTTGGTGCAGTCAAAGTACAGGTAGTCGTTTCCAAGACCCTGCATCTTAACAAATGTCATTCGCTTCACCTTGTTTCAAATGCAAAAGGAGCGCAAAAATTACGCTCCTTTACTGTTATTCATATAAACAGGCAGAACTGGTGCGCAGAAATATTCTGATAATAGAAGAAAGTGCGGTGCTGCGCATATGAATCTGCCTCCTTGTGTTAATATCTGCCGAGGTATTCCTCGATTTCCCACTGAGAAACGCGCTTGTTGTAGGAATTCCACTCGTTTCTCTTGGCGCGGGAATATTTCTTGTAAACATGTTCGCCAACGGATTCTCTTATATAGGTGTCAGCCTTCAGCTCGCGTATAGCATCGATGAGGCTGGAGGGGAGACTTTCGATCTCAAGCTCGTTTCTTTCATCCTCAGAGAGAGAATAGATATTGGAGTCAACAGAATGCTTGGGAGTAAGACCGCGCTTGATTCCGTCAAGACCTGCAAAGAGAGCAGCTGCAATAGCGAGATAGGGGTTGCAGGAGGGGTCAGGGCTGCGGAGCTCAACACGGGTGCCGTTGCCGCGTGCAGCAGGGATTCTGATAAGGGGACTGCGGTTTGCACCGGACCAGGCAATATAAATGGGAGCCTCAAAACCGGGAACCAGTCGCTTATATGAGTTTACAAGGGGATTTGTGAATGCGGTGATGCCCTTTGCGTGCTCCATGAGACCTGCAACAAACTGATAGGCAGTTTCGGAGAGCCCCATGGGATCATCACTGTTGCAGAAAGCATTCTTTCCGTCCTTGACAAGGGAGATGTTCAGATGCATACCGCTGCCGCAGATGCCGTAAATAGGCTTTGGCATAAAGGTTGCACAGAGCTTATGCTGGTCTGCAATGGTCTGAACAGCAAGCTTGAAGGTCATGATATTATCGGCGGTTGCAAGAGCCTCGCCGTACTTGAAGTCGATTTCGTGCTGAGCGGGAGCTACCTCATGGTGGGAAGCTTCGATTTCGAAGCCCATCTGCTCAAGGGTCAGGCAGATATCTCTTCTGCAGTATTCGCCGCGGTCGGCAGGACCCATATCAAAA
The DNA here is from genome assembly GCA_045604945.1 of Acutalibacteraceae bacterium. Lineage (GTDB taxonomy): Bacteria > Bacillota > Clostridia > Oscillospirales > Acutalibacteraceae > JAISGQ01. Next base: position 22,684 of record JAZUPA010000058.1, on the reverse strand, counting down.
TAGCTTCCTCTGTCATCGCTTTTGGTGGTAGCATATCCGTGCTCATCCTGATGGAAAAGGAAGAACTCAAGCTCAGGACCTACATTAAGCTCAAACCCAAGCTTGTTTGCCTCAGCGATAGCCTTTTTAAGAACATAACGGGGGTCTCCTTCAAAGGGAGTGCCGTCAGTTTTGTAGACATCGCAGATAAGTCTTGCAGTAACGCCGTCGTTGAGTGTCCAGGGGAGAATTACGAAAGAATTGAGGTCAGGATAGAGATACATATCCGATTCTTCGATTCTGGCAAAGCCCTCGATGGATGAGCCGTCAAACATGCACTGATTGCTGAGTGCGCGCTCAAGCTGGCTTGTTGTAATAGTGACATTCTTCAGTGCGCCGAACATATCGACAAACTGAAGACGTATAAACTTGACGCCCTGTTCTTCGACAATTCTGAATATATCTTCACGCGTATATTTTGGCATGTGGAAATGCCTCCGTTTCGTTGCTGTGATTAATACATATATTTTATTCGCTGAGCAAAACAATGTCAACAGAATTAAGCACGGTAATTGATATTCGTTAATGTTGTCAATTCTTGAGGAAAGGTGTATAATAGTTTTAGTACATAAATGCGGAGTTGATATAATGTATACCTGTATCAAAAGCCTGGCACATTCGGGCCTTGCTGCAGTGGCAGTGGATGTTGAAGCTGATTGCTCAAAGGGAATGCCGTCCTTTGATATAGTTGGACTGGGAGATACGACAATCAGAGAAGCAAAAGACAGAATAAGAGCTGCTTTTCGGAACAGCGGATTTGAGTTTCCTGTGGGTAAAATTGTTGTAAACCTGGCTCCTGCAAATATACCTAAGGCAGGCTCACAGTTTGACCTTGCGATATTTGTTGCACTTCTTGTGGTGTCGGGTCAGATTGCTCCAATATCGGAAAAGTCGATCTTTCTTGGAGAGGTTTCAATAAACGGCGCCCTTCGTCCTGTGCAGGGAATACTTGCAAAGATTCTGTATGCCAGAGAAAACGGCTATGATACTGTGTTTGTGCCTGAAGAAAACAGGGAAGAGGCAAGCGCCGTCGGCGGAGTGAAGGTATACCCGGCATCCCATGTGCTGGATGTGGTTTCTCATCTTTGCGGCAAGCAGCTGCTTGAAGCGGTCACTGCCGTTGACTTTGAAAATATAGAATGTGAAAAGTACGATATAGATTTTGCCAACGTGCGAGGACAGGCCGTGGCAAGAAGAGCAGCTGAAATAGCAGCCGCAGGCGGGCATAATCTGATGCTCATAGGACCTCCGGGCAGCGGTAAGAGCATGATAGCCCGCAGAATGGCAACAATACTGCCTGAGCTTACCTTTGAGGAAGCTCTTGAAGTGACGAAGATAAGGTCTGTGTATGAAGATTACGGTCACGCAGTCAGGCTGACAAAAAGCAGACCCTTCAGAGCTCCTCATTACAATGCCTCCCTGTCAGCACTTGTCGGAGGAGGTGCGCATCCGAGCCCTGGCGAGATATCCCTTGCCCACAACGGAATACTGTTTCTCGATGAGCTGGCAGAGTTTTCAACCCATGTGCTTGAAGCACTGAGACAACCGATGGAGGATAAGGTGGTAACGATATCGCGAGTATCCTACAATGCGACCTATCCCTGCGGATTCCAGCTTGTAGCGGCTATGAATCCCTGCCGCTGCGGTTACTTCGGACATCCCGAGCGCCAGTGCAGCTGCACGCCGACATCGGTGACAAACTACCTGAAGAAAATATCCGGACCGCTCCTTGACAGATTTGATATGCATGTTGAGGCAGCGCCTGTAAAGTTCGATGAATTATCTTCGGATAAATCGGAGGAATCATCTGCAGAAATCCGCGCAAGGGTAACAAAAGCGAGAAATATCGCACTTTCAAGGCTTGAAGGAACAGGAATAACCTGCAATGCATTTATAACTCCCGAGCTTATCAGAAAGGTATGTGTTATGACCCCTGATGCGCGCAATTATCTTGAAAAAGCCTTCAACGCATACTCGTTCTCAGCGCGAATCCATGATCGCATATTGAAGGTAGCACGAACAATAGCTGACCTTGATGACTCAACTTATATAGGCATGCCGCATCTTGCAGAAGCTGTACAGTACAGACTGATAGAGAGAAAATACTGGAACAGATAAAAAGACCCCATCGCAGGATTTTTCCTGCGATGGGGTTTGCGATTTATGCGCTGTAGTTAAGGATAGAGCCGTTTGTCACAAGCTCGTTGGCACTGGTCATGTAACCTGTGAACACATTGTATGCATTCGCATCCATTATAATGTACCACTTGCCCTCTTCGTTTTTCATGTTAACCTCAATCTGAGTGGTAACAGTAGGAACGCCGGGCTGACCTGCAAGAGCAATTGCCTTTGAAATAATCGCATTGCGCATTTCCTTCTCGGAAACGGTTTCGCCGCTGAGTGCAGCATCGTAATACTCATCGATTACAAGAACTGTAGCGGTGTGATAAACCTCGCGCAGGTCAATGGTCGTAACCTCAAGTTTTACAGTGTTCATGCCTTCACTGAGAATGGAAACAGAAAGAGAATCAGCAACAGCATTCATTATCGGTTCTGTATTTCCGTTGAAGGAAAGGCTGTCGCGCTCATCGACATATTTCATTGCCTGGATGTAGTCATGAGCCTTGAGCCCGTTTGTAAAGCCGTTGATAGCCTCTCTTGCAGAGCCTGCGCCACTGCAGGCGGAAAGAACAAATACGAATGCGAGAATAACAGCAAGAATGGCAGATAAGCGTTTTGTGTGCTGCATCGATATACAGCCCCCTTTGGGAAAGAGTTACTTGAATTTTTTCCTGACCTTGTCAGAAATCTCTGCCAATAGCAGAACAATTGAGCCTATCAGCAGCAGAATATAGACAATTATCGAATAAGAGTAAGCCCACTCAAGCGTGTACGAGGTGATTGAGCCGGTGTTGTTTGTGAACTCCATCATTGAGTTTATCTGTTCTTCAACGATTGCCTCAAAGTTGAGTATTATCAGCAGAGATATCGCAGAAGCAGCGATGATGGCGATTGCAGTGGGGACCTTGGGAAGCTTGTTCCAAAGGAACAGGAGAAGGAAAATGAACAGCGGGATGATAAGAAGCAGAGCTATCTGCGGCTGCGGTTTCATGGTATATCCGTCTCTGGAGAATCCGATCATCAGATTGAAAGCAGAAATGGATTCGGTGCTGCTGGAATTGGAGCAGGAAACAGAGACGAAGGGGAAGAAGAACAGCACAGCTGCGATAAGGGAAAGGAGCTTCAGGGTTGTTGAGAAGAGCCAGATGGTCTCGGGCTCATCGTCGTCCTCATCAAGACCGTCGTCGCGGGTGGACTCAACAACGGCACCGGGTCTGTTGGCGAGTGCCTGGCTTGAAAGGGGAACTACTGTACCGTCGTTATTCTGGATAACAGCAAGAGCGAGTGAGCGCTCAACGGTAGCCTTTCTGAAAATTTCGGTTTCAACCTGCTTGCGAGCCTTGGATTTTCTGGCAACAAATGAAAGCAGAACTATAAACAGAACAATCAGAACAATAATGATAAGAGCAGCAATAATAATGTAGCCAACATTGAAGTATGATGCCTGGAAGCTTGCTCTGAAGCAGCCGCCTGCAACAGAGAAGGAGAAGGAATTGAACTTGGTTTTGCCGTTGAAGATATCGATATCGGGATCTCCTGCAGTGTTGCCGTTCTCATAACGCTGACAGTCAAGACCCTTGAAGGTGGCAGCCTCGGAATGGAAAACATAGGTAACAATACCGTCGTAGTTTGCATACTCGAGGAGAGAGGAGATGTCAACGCGATGGGAGACGTTGTGTCTGGTAGTGAACTCAAACTTATCGTTGTAAATATTGCTGAAATTATTTGCGCCGCCAAAGAAATCGGACATCTTCTGGCTGACATCAGCAGCGGAGCCGCTGAAAAGGATCTTCAGCTGATAGTAATTCTGGGTACCGGAATCGGTTTCCTGTGTTGTTTCACGAGTGGAAATATCAACATTTTCGATGTTGTTGCTTTCGATCTTGCCGGCAAAGAAGTTCTCAGCAAGATTGAGAGCCATCTGACTTGCGTGAAGATCGTAGTCGAGAAGAATTGCAACTGCGATGCTGTCGTCGTTGTTGAGAGTAGTGTCAACGGTTATGTTCTGTATGCCGTAGTTGAAGGTGACACCAAGAGCGACAGAAGCGCTTGAAACGTTGTTGCAGTCGAGTCTGACAGAGGACTGGGAATTGGTTTCATTGCAGGTTTCGTTGATGCCTGTTACCTCAAAACTGTTGGTGCTGAATACAACATCATCAGAGGCTGGAGCCTGCTCGCCGTCAGCAAGATACTCGGATGCATAAACAAGAGAGACCTTTGCAGTACCCTTGTTGTTGCAGGGGAAACGGCTGAAGTTGATAGCTTCTGCAAGCACGCAGTTAGCGGAGAAAGCGCTGGACTCTGTATCGATGTTTTCACAGTTGAAGGTACTGCCGGGGAAAAGCTCGGAAGTGATATATCCTACATCCTCAGCGGTGCCGCTATAGGTTATCTGATAGACATACTGCTCATTTTCCGCAGCTTCAGTATCAACATAGGATTTACCCTCTGCACCGAAAGGAACAAGCAGATCGAGCTTTTCAAGAGTGATACGGTCAAAAACACTCTGAGACATCTTGAAGGTGATTGCTCTAGAGTAGTTGTCAAGACCGAATACATATGTTTCAACAAGGATGGAAGTAAAAGCGGTATCATCGCCGGTGGTGTGGACGTTTATTCTGCCGGAAGTGCCGGAAGAATAGGTCTGACCATCAAATTCGAGGTTTGTGGAGGTGTACTTGATACCGAGGGTAGCTTTGCTGTCGTACTTTCTGATTACATCCTGAACCCAGAAAAGCAGATCCTTTGTGGTGAAATCCTCTTCAAGATTGATTATGTGACCGAAGGCAGTATCAAGATATTCATAGGTGATATCTGTATTCCTTCCGATTATGGATTCAACCTTTTTCTCATAATTCTCGATGGAGGTAAAGCGGATATAGAAGGTGATAAAATACTTATCGCCTTCTTCTTTATAGCTGACCTCAATGCCATCAGGGGCGCCGGCTTTTATGCTCTCCATAATCTCCTTGGATTTGCTGCTGCCGCCAAGATCGCTCTTGTTGATAGCACCGGTCTCCATAATACGCGAACCGGAGAAATCTTCGTCGATGGTCAGTGCTGTTGAAACATCAATTTCCTTGTCACAGGCAGAAAGGAAAAGTGTCATGGTAAGAACAGCGACAATCAACAGTACGAGTCTGAGAAATTTGCTCTTCATTTGTTGCTCCTCCCGTCAGATAGGACTTCTGCGAAAGCAGAAACAGTCCTTTGCTTTGATACACAATAAACAGAAAACTATAAATTGTATATATACATACATCATTATACAACATGGTTTTATGCCAGTCAATGACAAAATAGAACATAAAATAAATTGAAGAAGCAAAAACGCCCGTGAAAACGGGCGTTTAAGATAATATTATGAATCAAAATCGTCATCAAACAGAGCAGGGTCATCGAGGACGCTGAAGCCTTCGCCTTCAGCGGGGGAGTCGCCGCTGTCTGCAGAGAGGACGGGGACCTTGTCGCGCCAGAGACTTACAGAAGGATCAGCAAGGTCATCGAGAAAAGAAAGCTGAGGGATTTTTGCGGTAATCCTTGCTCTGACGTCGGGCATGCAGTAAATAACTATGAGTGCGGCAAATATAAGCAGACAGAGGATGCTCAGAATAATGCCTGCTGTGAGACCTGAGGGGGTATACTCAAACTTCACGCTGTGTGCGCCCTCGGTGATATTGAATCCGAGAAGAGCGTTTCCGAGCTTGAAGGTCTCTGTCTCAACACCGTCAACGGTAACCTTCCAGCCCTTGTCATAGGGGATGGAGGTAAACATTACGCCTGCGTCAAATACGTTGATCTCACCTTTGAAGGAAGACTCGCTGTAGGTTGAGATGACAAGCTGGTTTTCGGAAAGCTCGGTCATTGCATCAGAGAAATCCTCATGATTCATGGATGCGACGAAAATATTACCGACACACTCCATGGAGGTGTGGATAGTAACGCTTACAGCATCGCCTGCGCCGAGAGAGCCGAGGTCTATGATGTAAGGCTCGTTGGGGCTTGAGGAGAAGCTGTTTGCGCCGGCAGAGATGCTTATGCTGTCAGCAGCCCTGCAGTCAACATAGACATAGTACTGCTCAGTGGCGTAGCTCGCATCAGAGCCCGAAATAAGATCGGTTGCGGTGATGGGGAGTACGGCAGTGAAGGATGCGGGACCTGCACCGTTGGGGGTAACATGGAAGAAGGTATTGTCAAAGGATACGCTGCTGTTTACGGGAACAGCATTTTCCACAGTAGGATAGTGCATGGTATAGACATCATCATTGTCACCTGCAGCGGTAACAAATGAATTCTGTACAGTGAAAGGATTGTTTGAAGTGTAATCCCAGTCGGTGAGAATGGCATCATCAACAACGAAAGCGCGGGAGAGAGCGTAGGGGTTATCATAAATGTGGCGCAGCTCACCCTCGTGCTCCACTGTAGCGATGCCGTTAAGCTGAGAATGCAGGAAGTTGTTTGAATGGATGAGATACTTGAGATTGAGAATTGAATCGGCAACAGGCACAAATGAGTGATACATGTGGCTGTTTACGCCATTGTTTGCATAGCCCATGGCGCCCATAAGAGTGATAACTGCCTGGTCGTTGCTGGAAGCAAAAACCGTAAGACCGGAATAACCGAAGAGAGAGGGATCATTGCAGGTCTTTCTGGGGAGAATCTCAGTGCGGTAGTGGGGCATATTAAGGCTTTCGACATAGTTGATGGACTTTTCTGCAATTGCATAGTCCTCAGTGAAGGTGGAACGCATGGTGTACACTTCGGTGTCACGCATGGTAGTGATCGTAACTACGCCGTTTGAAACAATTTCAATAAAGACAACAATAGTCAGCAGTACAAGAGAAAGGGATCTGCGGACCTTTTTTCTTGCTGAGAGGAAGAGAATTCCTGAATAGACAACAAACAGAATGAGGCTTGTATATATCAGAGTGACGGTAGGTTCTTCATTGCCGATTATTTCGGTCAGAGCAAGACCGCCGATGCATATAAACAGCGCGGTGCCGATATTCTTTGCAGTGACTGCGTGGAGTTTGGCTACAACCTCTACAGCCATAAGGAGCATCGCAAAGGAAATAAGGAACGCAAAGCGGTGGGGAAGATCGTTGGGGAAGTGCTTGCCGTGCATGAGGAAGTAGGTGTAATTGATTGCGGCAAAGCCTACGAAGGTCAGCAGAAGCATGCCGTAAGCTATCTTCTTTCTGAGGGAGATTGCCTTGCAGAGGAAGAAGATGACTATAAGAAGAACAGTCAGAACAGAGCAGTAGATATTGGGCAGGCTGTCACCGCGTATAGATGGGGAAGCGGAGAACATGGCACGTCCGAAAAGGTCGAAAAGGTCAAAATATGTGGATATATCACGGGCAAAAATATCATCTGCACCGGAGGTGTACTGAAGATATATTGCGGTGGGAAGCAGCAGGAATGCGCTGATTCCGCCTCCGAGAAGAGAGCCGACAGCAAAACGGATTGCACGGGATACATAATCACGCACCTTCCATCCTTCGGAATGGATAATGATGTGAGCTATAAAATAGAACACAACAAAGACGCAGATCATGAATGAGATATAGTAGTTTGTAATGATCGCTCCTGCAAGAGCTGCAATATACAGAGCAGGATTTTTCTTTTCGAGCCATATATGCAGACCGTAGATGATAAGAGGCAGGAGAATAATGCTGTCAAGCCACATTACGTCCCAGGAGTAGGCGAGCATGTACATCATCAGTGCATAGGCAGCAGACAGAACAGAAATCGAGAAGTCATTGCGGCGTGTCATACCCCGTGCGAAAACAGCAAAGGTAAGACCTGCAAGACCGATTTTAAGCACAGTGATGAGAGCGATAGCCTCGGTAAGCAGCTCGCGGGGGAAGAGAAGAATCAGAATGTTGAGAGGACTGCTGAGATAGTAGGAATAAAGGGAAAGATATCCCGAACCCAGACCTACATGACTTGAATACAGCATGCTGTCGCCGCTGAGCAGTCCTAAGGTTTTCTCGCGCAGAGAAGCGAAAAACGCAACATACTGGTGATGCATGTCGATAATAAGCACGCTTCTGTCGCCAAAGGGGAAAACGCCAAGGTTAAGATAAACCAGTATTATAGCAAGAAGCGGAAGCAGACCGCCCAGCAGTACATACATATTGTTGGGCTTTTTGCCGGGGCGAAGTTTTATATCATGGTCGCTGAGCCATGTGCGCAGAGCAAAAATGGAGAAGCAGCCCATGACAAAGGACATTACAAAGCAGAAGCTTCCGGAAAGCTCCTCTTTGCTCTTGCACAGAAGCAGCGATGCAACAAAGGGAAGAGCAAAGGCTGCCGCATGAACAAGGACAAATGCCAGGGTATGTTTTTCGGTTAAATCCTTAATTTTTTGACGAATCATACTAATCCTCACCTATCATTTGGTAGTAACTAATTTATTATACAACAGGAAAAAGATAAAAGCGATAGAAAAATTTAAAAAATTATAAATTATAACCATTGCCTATATATCCGCCGCCGAGAAGTGTGTCGCCGTCGTAAAAAACCGCACACTGACCGGGGGTCGGGGCGCGCTGAGGAGAGGAAAACTCAATTATTGCACAGTCGTTATCTGTGAGAGTGACAACTGCGTCAGAAGGGGGAGAGGCAAACCTCAGCTTGACTTTTGCGGAAAAAACCTGAGAAGGTGCAGCGCCTGAGACAAAGCTGATGCCGTCGACCTCGACCCTTGAAGAAAAGAGACTTTCCGAGCCGCCGATTACAAGGCGGTTTTCTTTTGCATCGACCTTCAGCACAAACATCGGATGAGGAAACCCTCCTCCAAGCCCCTTGCGCTGACCGACAGTATACGCCTGCGCTCCCGGGTGACTGCCTACCTTCTGACCCTGTTCATTTACAATGTCTCCCGGAGTGAGTATATGTCCTGCGGAAGTTAGAAATCCTGCCACATCACCGTCGGGGATAAAGCAGATGTCCTGACTGTCGCGCTTTGCGTGAACAGGCAGCCCTGCAGCTTCGGCGATTGCTCGGATTTCATCCTTGCTCATGTCTGAAAGGGGAAAAAGAGTGTGGCTAAGCTGATGTTGGTTAAGTTTACATAAAAAATAACTCTGATCTTTGTGCTCGGCTCTGCAAAGCTCGTAAAGCCCGGTTTCTTCATTGAAAACACGCTTTGCGTAATGCCCTGTGGCAATCATGTCAAAACCATTCTGTAAAGCGTAATCAAGCATTGCGCCGAACTTTATGAATCTGTTGCATTCCACACAGGGATTCGGTGTGCGTGCGCGCATATATTCAGAGGAAAAAGGAGACATAACACTTTCTGCAAATCTGTCACGAAAATCGATGACGATATGTTCAATGCCAACAGCCCTGCAAACCTTTGCTGCATCCTCAGCGTCAAGATAAGCGCCGCAGCCGTTTTCGCTGTCACGGAGAATCATGGTGCAGCCTGTGACATCATACCCCTGCTGTCTGAGCAGCAGTGCTGCAGCGGAAGAATCCACTCCGCCGCTCATTCCCACAAGAACCTTCATGAATCGGTCTCCTTTCATGATTTTCTGTCGTAATTGGTGCGTATGTATTCAAAAATATATTGCTGAGCAATGCCTGCATACTGATATGAAATTACTGGGGAATCATTGCCCAGCAGCTCACGCAGGGCTTTTTTGATCCATGTGTCCACAGGGAAACACTCAAGCCGTGCAAAACCGTACAGAAGGACACATTCTGCAACCTTGGGACCTACGCCGTGAATCTCAAGCAGCCTTTTGCGCAGCTCATCTGTAGGAAGCTTTGCGGCAGCCGCAATATCAAATCTGCCGTCCAGAACCCTCTGCACTGCGTCTGTAAGATACGGAGCGCGATAGCCAAGACCGAGAGAAACAAAATCCTCATTAGTGGCGCAGGAAAGCTCGACAGGAGTGGGGAAAGCATAAACGCTGCCGATTTTTGTGCCGAATTTTTCGCACAGCCTTGAAATTATGCCTCTTATTCTGGGAATATTATTATTCTGAGAGATGATAAAGGAGCAAAGTGCTTCAAAGGGCTCCTGCCGCAGAATTCTGACGCCTCCTGCGAAGCTTTCGCATAAGGCAAGTCTTGGCTCAAGAGTTACTATTTCCCTGTTTATTGAGGTGTAGTCCCTGTCAAGGTCAAAATATTCTCTCCAGAAGGCCTCATCCTCATGACGTGCTCCGTGGAGCTCAATTGTGTCTCCCGTCTGAAAAGCAGTAACAATTCGTCCCGATACAATACCTGTATAGCCGCCGTCAGATTCGGACCAGCGAAAGCACTGACCGCTGAGCACGGTGGCGCCGAGTGAAAAATTATCCCGTGTTTTCAAAATTAAATGTGACATTACGTCCTCCGCGTGTTGAAATTATGAATTATTTATATTATTATACAATAAAGACAGAAAATGTGGTATACTAATTTTTGTAAATTTGGAATATGATGAACGGAGGACATGGCATGAAAGAGACCATATGCACCATTCCCGTAAATGAGATATTTGAAGAGCGCTGCGGATGCCCCATATGCACCATGCGCAACAGAATTGAGGAAAAATACATAGATTACATCACGGGGGCAGCTATGATGGAGCCTGACATCCGTCAGATGACCAACAAAAGCGGCTTCTGTGAAAGACATCTCAATATGATGCTTCTGTCAAACCGTCAGCGTCTGCCGATTGCCCTGATGCTGCATACGCATCTTCAGTATGTTGAAGATCACCTTCTTAAGAAGACTGACAAGGGAACCGTACAGAAGCTTGCTGAGATGGAAAGCAGTTGTTTTGTCTGTGATTATCTCAACAGACATTTTGACAGACATATCGACACACTGATAAAGAATTACAAAAACGAAAGCGAATTCCGCGCACTGTTTGCGTCCCAGGAGTATCTGTGCCTTACTCATTACAGGCTTCTTGCCCAGAAAGCGATGAAGCCTCTTGGCAAAATGTACGCACAGTTCATTGATGAAGCAAACGGACTGGTTATGAAAAAGGCAATGGAGCTTGATAAGGATTTTAAAGGCTTTACCGATTCGTTTGATTACAGAAACGCCGACAATCCCATGCCTGAGGCTTCAAAGACAGTAATTGAGCGCAGCATTGAGTTCATGACCTCAAGAAAGGCTCAGAAAAAGTAAAAAAATGTAATTTTGTTTTTTGAATCTTATTGTCAATGGAAATGAAACGTGCTATAATTTAATAGTTTTAATGAATTAAGTACGTGGGAGGATACGAATGGGCATTCTTATCGACCTGGCAATAATCGGACTTTTTGTATTATACATCTATAAAAACAGGAAAACAACACAGCTCCGCTGTCTGATGGAAACGCTGTGCTATGTGTTTTCAATTATTTTTTCAATACCTCTTTCGATAACCCTGTCGAATCTGTCGTATAAAAACTTCTTCCGACCTGCAATCGCTGAGAAGATTGATGAGCAGGTGGTGGGAAGCCGCATAACAGCAGGCTACAACGCAGTTATGCAGGAGATGCCGACAATGGTCAAGAATGCAGCGGAGAGCTACGGAGTGGCAACTGCGGAAACAAGAGCAGAGGTTGATATGCTTGTTAATTCCACAAGCAATACAGCCGCAAAGCAGATAACTGATATAGTTGCAAGACCGGTTATTGAAGGCGTTTTCAGAGCAGTATTCTTTCTCATTCTGTTTGTTGCCTTCATGTTTCTGCTCAAGGCAGTGGCAGCAACCTTTGAGAATCTTCTCTACACCCCTGACAGAGTGGTAATAAATACCGCTCTCTGCGGTGTTTTCGGAGCATTCAAGGCAATGGTGGTACTGATTTTTGTCATAACAGTCATTCAGTTCATGCTTCCGGCATTCTGGAGCAAGCCCCTTGAAATGACCGAATTTTTCAGCACTTCTTTCCTGTTCAAGCTTTTTTACCACAATAATGTTGTAACGCTGTTCCTTGGACAGGGTATCTACCCGATGGCAATGTAAAGTATAGAGTAATGGGAGCTTTGGTGAGTTAAGATGAACATACCTAATGCAATGAGTATATTCAGAATACTGCTTATACCGGTGTTCTGCGTGGTTTTCCTTATGGATATGGATAATGTGGCGATGCAGTATATGTGGGCTGCCATAATTCTGATCGTATCGGGTGCAACAGATCTGTTTGACGGATATGTTGCAAGAAAGCTCAATCAGGTAACAGACCTCGGAAAGCTTCTCGACCCCGTTGCAGACAAGCTGACACTGGCAGCAGTGCTTGTGTGTGTCTGGGTAAAATTCAGAAACAGCTACTGGTTCATCACTCCGCTTTTTGCAATAATGCTTGCAAAAGAGCTGATAATGATCATCGGCGGTTTTGTGCTTATGAAGCTTGGCAAGAAGATGGTCAAGGCACAGTGGTGGGGCAAGGTGGCAACGGTTGCGTTCTATCTGCTTATGACCGCATCGGTGTTTGTCATGGGCGCACCGAAGCTTGCAAACAAGGAGCAGATTATTGCAGGTCTTATCACCGCAACAGCAGCAATTATGATAATTGCACTCATTTTCTATGTGATACTCGGCATAAAGATACTTAAAGGAAAAGGACCTGAAGATGACGATCAGGTTGTACATGTAGACAAGATAAAAGAGATACTCCACTGATAAAAGGTGGGCGTAGCCCAATGGCGGCTATGCCCACATACTTATTTTTGTGTTTGAAAAGGAGAGCGCTATGCTTTGTTCAAGATGCAAGAAACGACAGGCTGTCGTTTTCTTATCCTCAAATTTCGGAGACGGTGACAAAAATGAAGGTCTGTGCATGACCTGTGCAAGGGAGCTTAATATCCCTCAGGTAGATGCGCTGATAAAGCAGCTCGGAATGAGTGAGGAACAGATAGAAGAAATGGAAAACCATGTTGCCCAGATGGCGGAAAACGGCGAACTGCCCTTTCCCGGTCTTTTTGGCGGCAATGATAATGACGATGACGAGGAGTACGAGGATGATGAGCAGCTGGCACTGACATCTTCCGATAGCGATGATATTCCCGATGTTGATGAAGATGAGGAGTCTGATAAGAACTCCTCTATCGGAGTGTTCGGCGGAAGCTTTGAAATGGGCGGTGCAGCCTACTCCGATGAAAAGAAGGAGAAAAAAAGAAAGGGCAAAAAGGCTCCCAAAGCAAAAAAACGCACCTTTCTTGACGGGTATTGCACCAACCTTACAAAGAAGGCAACAGAGGGAAAGCTTGACAGGGTAATAGGCAGAGACCGCGAAATTGAGCGCATGATCCAGATTCTCAGCCGCAGAACAAAGAACAATCCCTGCCTTATCGGTGAACCGGGCGTAGGCAAGACCGCAATAGTTGAAGGTCTCGCACTTAAAATTGCAGCAGGAGAGGTTCCTTCTCTGCTTGCAAACAAGGAAGTTCATATGCTTGATCTTACTGCCCTTGTAGCAGGAACCCAGTTCCGCGGGCAGTTTGAAAGCCGCATAAAAGGACTTATCGATGAAGTAAAGTCTGAAGGAAATATCATCCTGTTCATAGATGAGGTTCATAACCTTGTGGGAACAGGCGATGCTGAGGGCTCCATGAATGCAGCGAATATTCTGAAGCCCGCACTTTCCAGAGGAGAGCTTCAGGTTATAGGAGCAACTACCTTCACCGAGTACAGAAAGCATATTGAAAAGGATACTGCTCTTGAGAGAAGATTCCAGCCTGTAACGGTTGCAGAGCCCTCTGTTGAGGATGCAATAGCAGTCCTTCGGGGAATAAAGGAATACTACGAAAAGCATCACAGGGTAATCGTAGCTGATGAGCTGCTTGTAAAGGCGGTCAGACTGTCCGAGCGCTACATTACCGACAGATTCCTGCCTGACAAGGCAATCGACCTGCTGGATGAAGCATGCAGCTGTGCAAACCTCAGAAACAAAGAGCTTGCACGTTACGATTCCCTTACAATGCGTCTAAAAAAGCTGAACGATCAGAAAATTGAGCTGACCGAAGGTGTCGACCAGCCTGATTTTGAGCAGTATTATACAATTCAGATGGAAATCAATCAGATAGAGGAGGAGCTTAAGATTCTTGAGCCCACAGTCATGGATTTCCATGTAACAGAACACGATTTTGCCCATGTCATAGAGCTGTGGACGGGCATAAATGCAATGAGAGTTCAGGAGTCCGAATTCTCAAAGCTCTCAGGGCTTGAAGCTGCACTGAAGGTAAAAATCAAGGGTCAGGACGAAGCAGTATCGGCAGTTGCCGCTGCAATCAGAAGAAACAGAGTTCAGATAAGCCCCCGCCGCAGACCGTCATCCTTCATTTTTGTAGGTCCCACGGGTGTAGGTAAAACCGAGCTTGTAAAGGTGCTGTCAGCAGAGCTGTTTGATTCACCTGAGACAATGATCCGTCTTGATATGAGCGAGTTTATGGAGAAGCATTCGGTAAGCAAGATTATCGGCTCACCTCCGGGATATGTAGGTTATGACGAGGCAGGACAGCTTACCGAAAAGGTAAGAAGAAAGCCTTACGCCGTACTGCTTTTTGATGAGATTGAGAAAGCTCATCCCGATGTGCTCAATATCCTGCTCCAGATTCTTGATGAAGGAAAAATCAACGATGCACAGGGCAGGACAGTAAATTTTGAAAATACCGTTATTATCATGACCTCCAATGCAGGCAGCGAAAACAGGGAGTCTGCAATCGGCTTTGGCAAGACAGAGAAGGATGCATCAAAGGAAAAGGCATTGAAGGCACTTTCCGAGTTCCTGCGCCCGGAATTCCTTGCCAGAGTGGACGAGGTTGTAGTATTCAATCCCCTGGAAAAGCAGCATTTCATCGAGATTTCCCGTCTTATGCTGGATGAGTATATCCCGTCTCTTGCAGAGCGCGGAGTAAAGCTTGTCATTACAGATGCAGCGGTAGAATGTCTTGCGGAAAAATCCATTGACGGCAAGAGTGCTGCAAGAGACCTTAGAAACCTTATCCGCCGTGAGGTAGAGGATGAAATCGCAAAAATGATAATTGACCGTATGGAGAATCTGCCTCCCGTTATTACAGTTGACGCAAAGGACGGCAAGGTGCTTGTTCTCTGCGAAGAATAAGGAGAAATGAAATTATGAAAAAGCTTGCTGCGATAATTCTTGCTGTTCTTATGCTTGTGCTTGCCGGCTGCTCGGCTGCAGGAAGCGGTACCGATTTCAGCGTTGCCGATGCAAAAGGCAACAAGCTTGCAGTGGACGGTTCGGTAGTAAAGATTACCGCTCCCGGCACATATTCAGTTACAGGCACAGCCTCTGAAATTCAGATTGTTGTAGAAAGCCGTGCCGAGGGCGAGGTTATCATAGTGCTCAACGGTACTGATATTTCCAGTTCTGTCGGTGCTCCCATATATGTAAAGGAAGCTGACAAGACAATAATCAGGCTTGCTGCCAATACAGAAAACACAGTTACCGATAACAGAAGCAGGGTGGAGGAAGACCCCAACGCGGCGATTTTCTCCCATGATGACCTGAAGATTACAGGCAGCGGAAAGCTCACTGTCAACGGCAACAAAAACAATGGTATCACAAGTAAGGATAAGCTTACCATTGAAGGCGGAGAAATCGCAGTCAGCTCTGAAAACCACGGAATCCGCGGCAAGGACCGACTCAAGATAGAGGACGGCGTTATCACCGTCAATGCAGGGTATGACGGACTGCGCGCAACAAATGATACCGAAGCTGACCGCGGAGAGGTACTCGTTGAAGGCGGAATAATCAATATCACAGCCGGTGACGACGCAATCTACGCCTATAACATGGTAAATATCCGGGGTGGCTCTCTTGTGATTGATACCGACAACAACGCAATCAAGGCTGAGAAATCCATCACAATCAGCGGAGGAACCCTTGAAATAACCACCGATGATAAGGATTTCTCCTGCGGAAGCGTAAATGTTTCAGCAGGCATTGATATCACTGTCAACGGCGAAAAGCAGAATTATTGATCACCTGGTAAAGAAAAACCGGATGGCAGGAGAACAATTGTTACAATGAGAAAAATCCCTCGGCATCCTAAAAAGCTGTCGGAAAATTTTTATTCGCAAAAATAATTGATTGCGCACAAATTGTATGCTGCTCCAGGTATTAAGAAAATAATTGCCAAAACTATACAGGCGCTTGTAGAAAAAATAGATCCGATCAAGCCTCCGGCGATACACCAAAGAATAGCATATATTACACATAAAATAATCGCAATAATACGGCACCATTTGTACTTTTTGGAAAGTATAAATACAGAAAGAGGAAAAAGCAGCATGAACCCAAAAGCGACCCAGGAATGTAAGTAAAGTCCACCCGCAATTGAGCATATTGCTATTTGGGCTACAAAAGTATTTATCATTTCTTCAGTAAGTTTTGCCTCAATTATTGCATCTCGCACAGTGTGTTTCATAGTAATCTCCATTCTGCCGAAAAAGGCAACGAGGACAGATTATAAGGATATAAAGGAAATATATTTGGAATTTAATATCTGAAAAAATCAACTGTAGCAATGGTGCGCATTTATTGTACTGTTTCTCCGATACAGCAATCACCTGCAACGCCTGTAATTCTTATCTGCACAGGCTGGCTGTCCTTTCTGACCATTGCAACACGCACATGAGTGTAATTCTCAGTGTAACCGTCGTATACTCCGTCTTCAACTTCGGTTTCCGGAAGGAAGCTGCAGATTCTTCCGACCTGAGCACGCCTGAAGGCTTCTGCGCTTTCGTTTGTCGCAGCAATCATCCGTGCGCTTCGTTCAGACTTGACGGCATTTGTGACCTGACCGTCAAATTTATCTGCGGCGGTACCGGGTCGTCTGGAATAAGCGAAAACATGGGCTTTTGCAAATCCGATTTCCTTTGCAAAGGAAAGAGACTTTTCAAATTCCTCATCTGTTTCTCCTGCAAAACCTACCATAATATCGGTAGTGATTGAAGGGTTATCAAAGCGTTCACGGATTCTTCGCACTATATCGCGGTAGAAAGCGGTGTCGTATTTTCTGTTCATTCTGGCGAGCGTATCATCGCAGCCGCTCTGCAGGGACAGATGAAAATGAGGGCAGAATTCCTTCGTTGCAGCAAGCATATCAAGAGTTTCGTCAGAAAGCAGATCGGGCTCGATAGAGCCTAAACGCACGCGCTTGATTTTAGGGTCGGATGCAGCTGCATTAACGGCATCAAACAACGTAAGTTCGCTGCCCTTACCGTATGCTGAAAGATTTATTCCCACCAGAACGACCTCGCAGTATTCCGGAGAAAGCTCAGCAATTTCATCTCTGATACTCTCAAGAGGTCTGCTTCTGACAGGACCTCTTGCATAGGGAATCATGCAGTATGCGCAGTAGTTGTCACAGCCGTCCTCAATTTTGATCATTGCCCTTGTGCGCTCGCCGAATGCAGCAATGCTGAAGGCTTCACGGTATTCATCTGTGTGGGGCTCGATGGAAACGATACGCTCGTGAGTGCGCAGAAACTGCTCGATGAGGGAGGGGATAGCAGATCGGTTCGAGTTGCCGATAATGATGTCTGCGTCTGAAAGCTTTTCGCTGGTGTCGGGGGCAGCCTGTGTCATGCATCCCGATACAACGATCAGAGCATCGAGATTTTCGCGCCTTACCTTGTGGAGAAGCTGTCTGTTCTTTTTATCGCTTTCAGCAGTAACGGTGCAGGTGTTGATTATGTATATGTCTGCCTGTTCATCCTTCGGGCAGAGTGAAAATCCGCAGGAGACGAGCATCTCACTCATTGCCTGTGAATCGTACTGATTGACCTTGCAGCCGAGAGTAAGTATTCTGAATTTCATGTCAGCTCTGAGCCTCCTGAGCGTACAGCTCCTCAAGCTTCATAAACAGCTCATCCTCTGTTTCTCTGAGAGCGGTGAGCTCGTTTGTGATTTCAAGCACCTGCTGATAGTCAGCCGCAACTTCAGGCTGCGACAGCCGCTCTTCGAGCTCTGAGATTTTTTCTGAAAGCTCTTCAAGAGCAGCTTCTGTTCTTGCAATACTTGTTTTGCGCTTTCTTGCAGCAGAAGCTTCTTCCTTGCGCCTGCGGTAATCAGCAGCATTTGCGCTTTCGGTTTTGACCGCTGCCGCGGCAGCAGGTCTGTTCGGTCTGCGCTGCTCAAAATAATCATAATTCCCTGCGTATTCGGTGATTTTTCCGTTCTCCATGTAATAAAGACGGTCAGCTAACTTGTTGATAAAATATCTGTCGTGGGAAATGATAAATACAGTGCCTTCGTAATCTGCAACAGCATTTTCAAGAGCCTCCCTGGAGGAGATGTCCAGATGGTTTGTAGGCTCGTCCAGCAGCAGAAAATTAGCCTGGGAAAGCATCAGCTTGAGAATTGAAATACGAGCTTTTTCTCCGCCGCTGAGAGTGGAGATAAGTTTGAAAACATCATCGCCCCTGAAAAGGAATGAGCCAAGTGCAGTGCGAACCTCAGTTTCTGTCATCCTCGGGTACACATCCCAAACTTCATCAAGCACCGTTTTGTTGTCGTGCAGGGATGCCTGTGTCTGTTCGTAGTAACCGTATTCAACATTGGGTCCGAAAGTCACACTTCCGTATTTTCCTGCAAGCTGCCCGACAAGCACCTTGAAAAGTGTTGACTTGCCGCAGCCGTTGGGGCCGAGAAGAAAAACTCGCTCGCCCTTATGCACCGACAGATTAAGCTCTGAGAAAATCTGCTTGTCACCATAGCCTGCGCTGAGTCTGTCGCAGATAAGGATATTATTTGTGACAGTCGGCTTGGTCTGGAAACGGAACTTAAGCTTTGAAGGCAGATTATCAACCTCTACCAGTGTTTCGGCTATGCGGTCTATCTGCTTTTGCTTGCTGGCGATGGTAACATAGTTGTGTGCCTGATTCCATCGCTTTTGCTGCTCGATTATGCCTTCTATGCGATGAATCTCGCGCTGGGTATTTTCATATTGGCGCAGAGCAGCCTCACGGTTTTCTTCCTTCTGCTTCAGATAGCTTGAATATGCGCCTTTATATGTGGTCAGGTGATGATTTTCAAGTTCGAAGGTGCGGTTTGTCACCTTTTCAAGAAAATATCTGTCATGGGAGATTATAATGTAAGCGCCGTTGTAGGAAAGCAGAAAGCTTTCAAGCCACTCTACGGCATTGATGTCAAGATGGTTTGTAGGCTCGTCCAGCAGGAGGAGATTTGCCCCGGAAAGGAGCATCTTACAGAGCTGGATTTTTGAGCGCTGACCTCCGCTGAGCTCACCCACATCACGGTTAAGGTCGCTCTCAGAAAAGCCCAGACCGATAAGAGCAGCCCGTGTGCGGCTCTCAAAGGTAAGACCGCCGCGCTTTTCATATTCCTCTGTGAGGAAATGCTGCCTTTCGATAAGCTCGGAAGATGAATCGCCCCCCGCGATTCTGGCAGTAACAGCAGAAAGTTCTGCGTCAAGCTCCATGAGCGGACGGAAAACGGTGAGAGCCTCATCGTAAATGCTGCGTCCTCCCGAAATGACGAACTGCTCCATATAGCCGAGGGTTGCAAGCTTATTGAGAGAAATATCCCCATCATCAGGCTGATTTTCTCCGGTAATAAGCTTGAAAAGGCTGGTTTTGCCGCAGCCGTTTATGCCAACCAGAGCAATTCTGTCCTTTTCATCGACAGAAAAGGTTATGTTTTCGAATATCATATTTGCGCCGTAGAAAAGACCGAGATTGCTGGCGCTGAGAACAGTCATATAATTCGCTCCCATCGGAGTTAAGTATAAAGGCTGGAGCTGCATTGCATCGGGCAGTTTGCAGACAGCCTTAAATATAATTATATCTTATCGGCGGTTATGAATCAAGGCTTAAAGCCATATTTTGAGCTTTTCGATATGAGCCTGCTCACAGTCTATATATTTTTCGGAAGCGGCTTTTGCATAGTCCGAAAGTGATGCTCCGTTTACTGCTTTGATCATCTCGATTACTGCCATATCTGCGCCCTGAATAAGCATTTCAGCCATGTGAGAAGGGGAGGGGTCAATCATGGTTTTCATACTTACAGAACTTTTAAGTCCGATTTTAGCCATGGTTTTGGTATCTCCCGCCACAATGCCTGAATCTGCAAGGGCAGAGCCTGCTTCCATGGCGATGTCGTTATACTCGCATCGGAAGTCCTGAAGAAGCTTTTCAAAAGCAGGTTCAGTTGCCTTTTTCAGAAGTGTGTCGATGGAAAGCAGCCCCATCTTGCAGCTGTCATGAATAAGACTCAGAACATTGCTGTCGTCGGTATTGTTTTTAATCATAAAATCACTCCTTTGAGTATAGTGTGTCCGAAATTTGTAAATATATCTATATATTCCTGATAAAGCTGTTGAAAAAGTAGAAAGAGAGAAAATTTCCAATTATCGATTGAAAAGCTGCAAAAAAGAGTGTATACTTACAATGGGATTAAGCGGTGCGAATGCACTTTTATATCATATAGAGAGAGGTAGTAAAAATGCAAAATTTGATTATCGCTGCACAGATGAACAAAGGTGACACAATACTTGTAACAACCCTTACAGGTATTCTTATTGTTTTTGCCGCGCTTATTCTTCTCATTTTCATTATCTGGCTGTTCGGGAAGTTCTTTTCCGGTGCGCCCAAGAAGGAAAAGAAGAAGGAAGCTGCAGCACCGGCACCTGCCAGAGCTGTTCCTATGACGGTACCGGCAGCAGCTCCTGCAGTACAGTCCAATGATGATATTATTGCTGTTATCGCAGCTGCTGTAGCAGTTTACGGCGAGAGTCAGGGCAAGAAGTATGCGGTCCGTTCTGTCAGAAGAGCTGCAAATGCAGGCGGCAGAAGTGCATGGGCTGCAGCGGGTATTGCTGAGAATGTCCGCTCGTTTTAATAGGGTACAGAAAGGAATTTGACATATCATGAATATACTCAATCAGATCTGGCAAACTCTGGTCGACCTTGCGAATGAATCCGGCTTTGTCGGCTTCTTTGCAGACGGCGGCTGGAAGAACGTGGTAATGATAGCAATCGGCTGTCTCCTCATTTATCTTGCAATCAGGAAGCAGTATGAACCCCTTCTTCTTCTTCCCATTGCATTCGGCGTAATCCTTGCAAACCTTCCTCTTGCAGGTCTTAT
Organism: Acutalibacteraceae bacterium; assembly: GCA_045604945.1. Lineage (GTDB taxonomy): Bacteria > Bacillota > Clostridia > Oscillospirales > Acutalibacteraceae > JAISGQ01. The sequence goes on along the minus strand of JAZUPA010000058.1, from coordinate 1,457 downwards.
GACCCCCGAAACCGCTGAGCTTATTCCCATTGCGGAAGCTACCGCAACGGAGATTGCAAAATATCCCCAGATGGAAATAAACGGTGAGACATTTGTAAATGTTACACACTCAGGCGGACTTCTTTATTACCTCTATCAGGGCGTAAAGCTCGGTATCTATCCTCCGCTGATTTTCCTCGGCGTTGGTGCGATGACCGACTTCGGTCCCCTGATTGCAAACCCCAAGAGCTTCCTCCTCGGTGCAGCAGCACAGCTCGGCATCTTCTTTACCTTTGTCGGAGCGATGCTTCTCGGATTCCCCGGAGCAGTTGCAGCATCCATCGGTATTATAGGCGGCGCAGATGGTCCTACAGCAATATATGTAACCAGCAAGCTTGCACCTGAATATCTGGGACCCATCGCAGTTGCTGCATATCTTTACATGGCACTTGTTCCCATTATCCAGCCTCCCATCATGAAGGCTCTTACAACCAAGAAAGAGCGCGGCGTTGTAATGACACAGCTGCGTCCCGTTTCCAAGACAGAGAAGATTCTGTTCCCCATCATTGTTACAATCATAGTATCCCTCCTGCTGCCTTCCGCAGCACCTCTGGTAGGTATGCTCATGCTTGGTAACCTCTTCCGTGAGAGCGGCGTTGTTCAGAGACTTACAAATACTGCTCAGAATGAGCTTATGAACATAGTTGTTATCTTCCTCGGACTCACCGTTGGTGCTACTGCAAACGGCGAAGTATTCCTCAGCCTTGAGACTCTTATGATCATCGGTCTCGGCGTTGTAGCATTCTCAGTCGGTACCGCAGGCGGCGTCCTCCTCGGCAAGATAATGTATGTTGTAACTGGCGGCAAGGTCAATCCTCTCATCGGTGCTGCAGGCGTTTCCGCAGTTCCCATGGCTGCCCGTGTTGCACAGAAGGTCGGTCAGCAGGAGAATCCCAGCAATTTCCTTCTTATGCATGCAATGGGACCCAACGTCGCAGGTGTTATCGGTTCTGCAGTTGCAGCAGGTGTTATGATCTCCATTTTCGGTTAATAAATTAAAAAATTGATATGCGCTCTCACATAAGCGAGAGCGCATAATTTTTCTAAACAGATTGATAGGATGGTATTCTCATGGCAGAACTCAAAGAGCGATTTATCAAAGCAAAAAAGGCAATTCTTGAAAAGGCTTATTCACGCCTTAACTCCATGCAGCAGCAGGCTGTGTTCCAGACCGAGGGCCCTGTGCTCATTCTTGCGGGCGCAGGAAGCGGAAAGACAACGGTGCTTGTCAGCAGGGCTGAGAATCTTATAAAATACGGCAACGCTTATAACAGCGATAAGCTCCCTTATGGAATAACCGAGGAGGATATTGAATTTCTCGAGTCCCAGACAGAGCGAATAACAGACGATGAGCGTGTAACAAAGCTTCTTGCAGTGTATCCCGCAAAGCCCTGGCAGGTAATGGCGATTACTTTTAC
>JAZUPA010000057.1:0-20283 GCA_045604945.1 Acutalibacteraceae bacterium | reverse complement strand
TCTCAGCAGGCAGTATGGGCTTTTTGCTCTCTACCGCCATGGGGTATTCCACCTGCATGACGTAATTCTTGCGCTCCAGCAGATTGGGCGTTACCGCCAGCACGAAAAGGTCGCTTTTATCAAGGGATTCCTTGATAAGATTTGTAAAATTCTCGCCCGGGGTGAGGAATTCATCGTACCATATTGCAACATCTCGGCAGAAATCCACCTTGTGAATCAGCCGCATCAGCTTCTGGGCATGCTCTCTGTCCTTCTTGCGGTAGCTGAGGAATATGTAAGCTGCAAAGGCATCCCTTATTCTCTTTGCGTCCTCATCACCGACAAGAACAGCTTCAAGATATTTTTTAAGCTTTTCCTCGTAGCTTATGCCTGTGGTGTCGCGGCTGTACTTGTAAAGAAACTGCAGATCGCCGCATTTTTCGTTGAAAAGCTCCTCAAGTCCGTCCTCCTGCATAAGGGGCAGGACAGGGATATGCCTGCGCTGGGCAAGGGCAAATTCAAATTCCAGTGCGCGGTTTGGCTTTGTCAGCAGTCGCGTGGTTACGGGCATGACAAAAAGCTGCATCTCCTCAAGGCGGGAAGCGAACTCCTTTTCGTCAAATTTCGCTTCGGGCTCAGTATCGTACCACACCGCGCAGTTCTGGTGCTCCAGAATCTCTGCGGCGATGCCGTCGAGCAGGTGATAGTCCTTGGGATGAGCCGAAAAATACACCTTCTGCTTTCTGTCAGGGCTGCTCTCGCCCCTGGTCTTATACCAAAGCTGTGCCATAAACATAACCTCCCCAAAATATATGTATCGTTATTATAGCATATAATAATTCAAAAAGATACTCTTTTCGCGGTTATTTATCAGAAAATCCCGCCTGCGGAAATGCTGCAGACGGGATGCATTCATTTATTATCCGAACTCATTTTATATCTGAATACAAGCACCGCGATTACTGTCATGACAGCTGCGCTTGCGATAACCCAGATAAGACTTTCGCCGATATCGCCGCCTCTGCCAACGTTTACGGTGTGGTAGAAGGGCATATTGGTGCAGACCTTGTAAAAAGCCGTTCCCTTCATATCCTCAAGGGGGAACCATACCCCTGCGGAGAGGGTCGCAAGGTTTATGACTATGGAGCCGACACCGCCCACAGCCTTATCGGAAAACACAGAGCCCATAAGCACTCCGAGGGCTATGTAGAACACGCCCGAGGGGATGAGCGCCAGCACCGACCAAAGGGTGTTTACGCTTATCTCATAGCCGAAAAACATCGCCGCTGCGAAGCAGATCATGCTCTGGGCGACGGTCAGGGGGAGCATGGGCAGCATATAGCCGAGGATGAAATCACCCGAGGTCATGGGGGAGGAATAAAGCCTTGTAAGGAAGGAGCTGCCCCTGTCCTGAGCGATCAGGAGACCTACGAAAAGGGTGGTGAAGGTAAAGCTGAACACCGCGATGCCGGGGGTGAGAGTGCCGATTTCAAACATGGGAACAGGGGACGGGATGGACTTGTTCAGCACCGACAGCAGAATCAGCATTACAATGGGGAAACCAAGTCCCAGTATGATGCCGAGGGGCTCGCGGAGCATTTCCTTTATATTTCTTCTGGCAAATGTCATCATTCTCATATCAATCACCTACCGTGCAAGGGCGACAAAGGCATCTTCAAAACTCTTTGCGCCTGTTTTTTCAATATGCTCTGCGGCAGTACCCACTGCCCTGAGAGAGCCCTTCTGCATGATTCCGATGCGGTCGGAAAGAGCCTCGGCTTCTTCCATGTAATGGGTGGTCAGTATTACCGTAACCTCACCGTGGAGACTGCGGATTATATCCCACAACTCCCGTCGTGCAAGGACATCAAGCCCCAGGGTCGGCTCATCGAGGAACAGTATTTCGGGCTCCGAGATAAGTGCCATTGCAATGGAGAGCCGTCTCTGCATACCTCCCGAAAGGGTCTTTGCGCGGCTGTTTCTCACCTCTTCAAGACCGAAGCGCTCTATGAGCTTTTCGGCTTTATCCCTTGCCTCTTTTTTGTCGGCGCCGTATATCTGCGCCATGAAAACAAGATTGTCAAAGACCGAAAGATTCTTTGCAACTGCCGTTTCCTGGGGTGAAACATTGGTCTTTGCCTTCACCTTTTCGGGTGCCTTTATGATGCTGTCACCCAGAAGAAATGCATCGCCCTCGGTAGGTTTTGAAAGGCAGGAGAGCATTTTTATTGTTGTGGTCTTGCCTGCTCCGTTTACACCCAGCAGTGAAAACAGCTCGCCCTTTTTTACTTCAAGATTCAGGCTGTCAACTGCGGTTTTGTTCTTGTATCTCTTTGTGAGATTCTCAGTTTTTATCGCTGTCATCGTTATCCTCCAGACTCTGTACATAGTCGTTCATTTTGCTGTTGATTTCGCGTACATCGCGCTTGGCGAGGTTATACTGAACTATAAAATTCACAATATATCCGAACAGGATGCTGCAGACCAGTGAAATATAGCCCTCTGCGTGCTCAGGCACCCAGCAGATGCGGGCGACCACCATAAGATAGGGGAAGGTTATAAGAAACTGCAGCAGCGACTGCTTTAAAAAGCTCCATCTTGGGTTTTCGTAGACAAGGGAAGCCATTGCAAAGGCAACACCGAGAAAGCCTGTCAGCAGGGTCTGAACAATGACCGCAAGGTTTTCCGAGCCGAATATTCTCACCGTTTCAGGCACTGCAGGAATATAGTCGCCGTTTATTCCGTTGACACCCAGAGAAACAAAAAATACCACCATGGCACCGTGAAGCACTCCGATGCCGAAGCCGAGAATTATTCTCAGAAGTATGTGTTTCTTTTTCATATCGTCACCTCATATATCAAGCTTTTTGCGAATAAGCGCAACATATCTGCGCGAAGCGTAGGTCTGCGTGCCGTTTTTCATGGAAACGCAGATTGTACCCGTCAGGGAAGTATCCATTCTCTGCACCTTGCGCAGATTGATTATTTCTGAATTGGAAATCCTCATAAAAACACGGCTGTCAAGAACTTCCTCAAGCTCGTAGAGCCTGACTCTGAGGGTGTATGTGCCGTCGGCAGTCTCTGCCAGCACCTTTTTATCCTGAGAGTAGATGCGGAATATGTCCCGATGCTGCAGAAAAAGTGCGCCGCCCTCGTCAAAGGCGGTAACGCAGTCGGGGCTTTCATGTCCCGCGCCCTTGATTCTCTCCACCAAGGAGGTTATTTCCGAATCAACGGCGTCGGTGTGAATCACGACCCTGCGTTCCTTCAGTTCGCTTTCTATTGAGATCTCAATTTTCATTACCTTCACCTCATGACAGTATGATATATCAGAAAAAAGAAAAAATAAAGCTTTTTGCGACGGTCGGTAGTTCCGGGAGGATAAGCGGCGCAAAAAAATAAAGAACCGTTGCCGGTCCTTTATTTTTTATCACCATCGTTTTTGGTTTTCTTTTTCTTTTCGGCGGAAATCGTAACCTTTCTGTCGCCGCCTTCGCGCAGCTTCCTGACGTTTTCCTTTGCGCGGTTCTTGGGAGAGAGGTAGGTGTTCTTTTCTTTCTCTGCGTCGGCGCGCTGAGCGTAGGTGTTCTTTTCAACGCCGCGCTTCTTGTCTATCCAGTCGCGCAGGTCGTTGGTGCGCTCGTTGAGAAGCGCCCACAGCGATTTGGTCTCGCTCCTGCACCAGCTCCAGGCGCGCTTCACAGCACCCACAAGGTCCTTCAGGGGGTTATTGCCCTCAGAGCTGTCCGTTCCGTCCTTCTTGGCGGTGAGAGCGGCAACCTCATCGGAGATGCCCAGTGCATTGTCATCGCGCAGGGCAAGGGGGAGACGCTTTTCACTTTCAATGGGCTGACGGGTCAGGGTGAGAATTGCGATTTCGGGAGCATTGCCGAAACGGAAGAAATAATCGTTGCCGAGACCCCTTGTGACAAAGAGCTTCCTGGTGTTTTGGACAGCCGTGTTTTTTGCAGCCTCAACAGAGAGCTTATTGTCGTCGAGCTCGTATTCACCTGCGGTGTACTTGGGGAAGAGCTTCTTGTTGGGACTGAAGAGTCCGCCGATAAAGGGCAGACGAACCAGACCGCCGTGCATATGACCGCAGAGGGTCAGTGTGGCGCCCCATTTTGCATAAAGCTCAAAGGGTGTGGGGTCGTGGGTCAGGAGCAGTACGGGAGCATCGGTGGGGCATTTTCCCAGCTTTCGCTCAAGGTCGCCCTCCTTGATTTCCTCAAAGCCCCAGCGCTTTATATCAACATCCTCGCGCTTTTCAAGCGAAGGGCAGAAGCCGTAGACATAGATCTTTTCGTCATCCAGAGCCATCTGGGCGCAGGTGTTGTTGAGAAGGACAGCGCCTGAGGCATTCATCTCATCTACAACATTCTTGTGAACCTTGCCGCCGCCGAGACGCAGGTCATGGTTTCCGGGGACGCAGATAAGGGGGATATCATCGCCCAGTGAATCCATCAGGTCATAGAAGGCATCAACGCTGTAGCTGTTGGAATCGCCCATATCTCCTGCGAAGAAGATATAATCGGGCTCCTCAAGCTTTATCTTTTTTGCAAGGGTAGTGTTGTATTCGCCGAACTCCATCTGATGAAGGTCGCTTATGAGCGCTATCTTTATACCGTCAAAAGCTTCGGGAAGGGTATCTATTACGATGTTTTTCTTGTTTATCTGCAGCACATACCTGCTTCTGGCGATTTCCATAAGGATCATAGCCGCCGCAAAAAGCAGAAGAGCGATGACGATAACCGCAATGACAGCCCCTGTCGAAACATCGGAGCCGACGACGGGCGCGGCGCCTGTATTAGCTGAAGGAGAGGAGCTGACAAGACCCTCGGGAAGAGCATAGAGCGGGTCGGAGGCAGAAATATCGCCTGCGGAAACATCGGTATAGCTCAATGCAGACATAAAACCTCTGAATGGGAACACTGTACCCTCACCCCTTTCTTTCTTAATTGCACCAAAGTATTATACAATAAGTATTCTGATTCGTCCATAGAAAAAACAATAATTTTAAGATATTTAAAAAAACAGTGTTCCATGCAGAAGCAGGAACACTGTTTTTATCTGTCAGTCGAGCTTTGTTTCCGATTCCATGGTGCCGTCTCCGTCAGAATCGAAGAGCATTGTGTCGGGATTGCCGTCGCCGTCGGTGTCCAGCAGCACGGTGTCCACAGTGCCGTCACCGTCGGTGTCGATATATGCAGCGTCGATGGTGCCGTCCCCGTCGAGGTCAACGAACATGGTCTCGGGTACGCCGTCGCCGTCAACATCGGCAAAAACAGTATCCACAACGCCGTCGCCGTTGGTGTCAGCTTCCATTGCAGTGTTATTTCTCTTGTCTTCCATGAATAAGACCTCCAAAGATGAACTTTTATTAAGGGTATCATGGAACGGCGGTTTTGTCAACCTGATTCACTGCTGACCGCTTCCGTTTTCATAAAGCTCGGTTGCATTGCGCAGTGATTCAAGCCAGCGCTCAAACTGCGCGGTGGTGGGGCGTTCTCTGGATTCGAAGAAGGAAACGAACTTCAGGGAATAGATATCACATACTGTGCTGACCGCGGGCTCGGGGTCAAAGAGTATGTAGTAGCTGGGACCCACTGCGGTAAGATAGCCCTGCCTGAGCACAAGACGGTCGATGCCGATAAGAAGCTCGGTGATGATGTATGAGCCGATGAGCCCCGAGAGCATCTCCTGATAGTTTTCTGCGCTTACATTGGAGGTTGAGGGCGTGGTGGCGGGATTTGTCGGCACAGGGGGATAGGAGGCGGTGTTTCCGATGTTCGGACTGTACGGTGCAGAGCCGTTTGAGGGGGGCATACAGCGCCCTGTTGAGCATCCGCGGTACATCTGATTGTTGACCTTCATTGTGATAATCTCCTTTTTAAGTGTTATAGTATGCAGGTGTCGGCTGATAGAAGCAGTGGTCGCCCACACGGGCGGAAAAGACTCCGACGTTACTGGGGAAATAAGTGGGACAGTCGGGGGAATAGGGATTGAAGAACCAGAGGGAATCCCCTACGGCGGCAAGGCGGTTTCCTGCCAGCGCCCAGTCGGCGATGGCGTAGTGAATAGCCTCGGGGCGCATATTGTAGATATTCTGGGCGTTGTAGCGTCCGCCGAGGGTCTCCGCCACGCAGTTGAACTGCCCGGGCTGAAAGATTATTGCGCGGACATTGCCGCCGCTGCTGACACGGGCGTATTCTCCCCCCGATGCGCGCACTCTGGACATGACCACGCTTGCAACCCCTCTCATGCCGCTGTCGCCCTCGCCCCCTGCTTCACACTGCACGAGCCTTGCAATAAGCTCCCGATCCGAAAATGCCATTTTCACACCTCCTTTTTACGTTATATGCAGTAATGTTTTTGAGTGTTCATAAATAAATCATTGATTTAACGGCAAAATGTGGTATGATAAAATCAGCGGTTTGGTGTAAACTAACTGTAATCACAATTGTTGGAGGTAATCAATCATGCCCGAACTTAAAGGTACAAGAACAGAAGCTAATCTTCTTGCTGCTTTCGCAGGTGAGTCCCAGGCAAGAAACAAGTATTCATATTATGCATCCAAGGCAAAGAAGGACGGCTATGTACAGATAGCTGCAATCTTTGAGGAGACTGCAAACAACGAGAAGGAGCATGCAAAGATCTGGTTCAAGCTTCTTCATAACGGCGAAGTCCCCACCACCACCGTCAACCTTGCAGACGCCGCAGCAGGCGAAAACTATGAGTGGACAGAGATGTACGCTGAGTTTGCAAAGGTTGCGAAGGAAGAGGGCTTTGACCACATCGCATTCCTTTTTGAAGAGGTCGGCAAGATCGAGAAGGAGCACGAAGAGCGCTATCGCAAGCTTCTTGCAAATGTCGAGGGCGGACTCGTATTCTCCCGCGACGGCGATATGATCTGGCAGTGCAGCAACTGCGGACACATCCATGTAGGCAAGCAGGCTCCCAAGCTCTGCCCCGTCTGCGCACATCCCGAAGCATACTTCGAAATCAAGAAGGAAAATTATTGATTTTAAGTCCGAGCCCACGGGCAGCAATTGCCCGTGGGTGAATTTTTAAGGAGGCGGCATTTTGGCAGAGGGAAACAGACGGCTCACCAGAGGAGACTGCATGCTCATTGCGATGGGGATACTTCTCGTTGCTGCGATAATTTATCTTGCCCTGACTTCAGGGGGCAGCGCCAAGGCTGTTGGCAGTGCCGCAGATAAAATGTGGGCTTACATAGATGAAAATTACCCCCGCCTGAATATTGCAAACTACGGCGAAAGCCCTGAGCATCTGGGGGCAAATTCCTACAGTCTTCTGGTCTCCGATGCCGATTGCGGCGATATCTGCTTCTATGTTACCTATACAAATGGTAATATTACTGACGATTATGACTATAGGGTGAGCAAAATGAGCAATACTCTCCTGCGTCTTGAGTGGGAGATGGGCGGATATTTCGGAAATCTGCTTCGGGCTTCCGATACTGATATAATCAGGGCAGAGGTAACATTCCCTCCCAGAGTGCGCAACGATATTCCCGATTCGATATATCTCGGTGTGGAGTTTGACCCGACCCATCCCATATTCAGGGGCAGCACCCTTGTGCTGGTGTGCGAAGCCACGGAGGATATGGATGCAGTGGCGGAGCTTATCGAAAAGGCTCACGCCGCAGCAAAGTCACATGGCATACTGTTCTACGATTATTCCGTTTACGGAATGGAGAGCGGCGATGTCTACATGATGGAAATAGGCGGAATCACCGCCGAAGCGGTGGAGAAGGGACAGCTGAGGGAGATTCTCACCTCAGTTATGACAGGGAATATAACCGTCAGCGAATCGGATATTGAAGGAATAACTGTAAAGCTTTATTGAAAGGCGGCTGCTGAATATGAGTTTTGAACCCTGGATGCTGGCTGCAATGGAAGAGGAAGGAATCATGGACACAAAGGAGGGGCATATAAATCGGGTTGCAAAGCAGCTTGCCAAAAGCCCCAACGATGTAATTGATACCGAAGAATTCTGCAGTGCCTGCCGTCTGTGCGGAATTGACCCCGATGAATTCACACAGGCTGACCTTGACAGCCTGCAGAGAAAACTGAATAATTAATAAAAAACCCGTTAAAGCCCAATGGACTTTAACGGGTTTTACTGCCCCTAAGCGATTATCTTCACGAGGGCATGAAATCAGTAATCAATACCGAAGGCGGAAAGGGGCTCCACAAATTCCCCGTCCTTCATTGCCATCAGGTGCAGATGGGGCTCATCCTCGCACTCACAGGGGACGACCCCCACAGTGCCGAGCTTCTGACCTGCCCCCACAGCATCGCCCTCAGCTACGGAAATTTCATCAAGACCGCAGTAGTAGAACATGGAGCCGTCCTCATGGCGGACAATGACAACATTGCCGTAGCGGTCATCGCTGCTGACGGAGACCACCGAGCCAAAGGTGCTGGAGCTGACAATTGAGCCGTATTCACATTTTATATCCGTGCCGTTGTGAACACGCCAGTCTCCGAGAGTGTTGGAATAAACAAGGGTATCACCTGAAAATTCCTTGAAAACCTGCCCCACAACGGGCTTTGAATAGATAATGGGGGATGCGGAAACCTCGACCGCCTCAGGGGTTTCGGGAATTTCTGCGGCGAGAGGCTCGGTGGGGACAGTGGTGGGCTCAGTGACGCTGAGCGCCGAGGTGGGGACGGTGGTGGGCTCACTGTCGGTTGTGCTGGTGTACACAAGATAGTCTCCCTGCTCGCTGCCGCTCATTTCGGTCAGCGCCTCATCCGAGGGCAGCTCATCGTAGGTCTGGGACAGGACCTCCGTGCCGTCGTTGTTGTCCGCAGGCTGGGGCTCCTTATCCTTTCCCAGAGAATTTGACAGAGCGACAAATCCCACAGCTACAAGACAGAGCAGAACGGCAAGGTAATAACCTCCGTTTTTCTTCGTGCGTTTATTTTGGTTGAATTTCATGTAAATTACACCTCCGATGGTATTTTTAACAGCTATGCAAGGGTTTATACAGGGGATTTTGCGGTGAAATTAGACAAGCTCTGCGCCTGGGCTTTACAATTTTTTAACAGTTTATACAAAACTGATACTTGCTATGAGAGGGTACATAAGGTATACTTAAGGTAGCAAAGGAGGTGACAACGTGGGTAAGCGTCAGAATTTTGTTGCATGTGTTACCGCCCAGGAAACCTGCGACAGACTGATAAGATCCGCAAAAGCTATCAGCGACAATAACAAAGCAAAATTAATGGTTGTCAGCGTAGTCAATACCGCCGACAGCAGAAACGATAAATTCAAGGATAGTATCAATGCGCTGGACTATCTGCATTCGGTGTGCTCCGAGCTGGGAGTGGAATTCACCATTCTTTACAGCGAAAACCCCGTGCAGGCAGCAGCGAAACATATTAAGGATACCCGTGCGGTTCAGATTTTCACAGGTGAACCGGGAGAGGGACCGAACAGTTTTGTAAACCTCATCAATGCGGTGCTTCCAAGGGTGGAAGTTACCATCATCCCGAAGGTGCAGCCCATGACCGATATACCTCATCGGCTGATACTGAGCACTGCAAACAGCTGACAATAAAAAGCTCCGAACCATCGGTTCGGAGCTTTTCTCTGTCTGTTATTTTTTAACCCTCACTGCCCTCAGCTGCTGCGGCAGTGGTAGTTGTAGTGGTGGTAGTTGTTGTAGTTGTGGTGGTCGTTGTAGTGGTGGTTGATTCGGTTGTAGTAGTGGAGGTGGTAGTGCTTTCGGTGGAAGTGGTTGTGGTGCTTTCACTGGAAGCGGTGCTCTGGGTCGTGGTAGTGCTCTCGGTGGAAACAGTGCTTTCGGTGGAGGAGGTTATTTCCGTCTCGGTGGAGCCTGTTTCGGTAGAGCCTGTTGTGGTAGCATCGGTGTCAGACTCGGGTTCAAGGGACTTGACAGTATCGGGGGGCAGGAAGGGGACAGAAACATCTGCGACCTTACCACCGACGACATATGTCATATCGTCCTCGAAAATAAACTTCTTGAGCTGCTTTGCGTTCCAGCTGTAGTTGGGCCAGAGAACGGACATGGGTGTGGTGCCGTCATAAACTCTGGACTGGACGTAGGAACCCTCGATGGGGATTCTCATCTGAACTATCTCATAGCCGAAAATCTCGGGAGCCTCCATGGCGTAGCCGATGATTTCCTCCTGAGGGATATTTGTGACAACGCTGTCCATACAGTTGAGAGCAACGTTGTAAAGGGTGTTTACATCGGAGCCCTTGAGCTGGGAGATAAGCTGGGAGAGAACCTTTCGCTGTCTCTGAGTACGGGCAAAGTCGCCGTTGCCGACCTTTCTCATACGGACATAGTTGAGGGTCTCAGCGCCTGTCATGGTGTAGGTGCCTGCACCTTCCTTGAAGCGGGGGAAGCGTCCGTATTGCTTGTGGGAGCACATGTACTTTGCTTCATCAGCGGTAACATCAAGGGTGACACCGCCGAGGGTATCGATAACCTTTCTGAAGCCGCCGAAGTCGATTACGACATAATCCTCAAGCTTCATGCCGAGGTTTTTCTCGATGGTTGCGAAGGTTATTTTAAGGTCAAGGTTGCCGTAACGGCTGTCGTAATAGAACGCAGAGTTGAAGCGGTGGTTCTTGTAGCCCGGGATAATGGCGAAAAGGTCTCTCATGATGGAAACCATCTTGATCTTCTTGTGTTCGCGGTCGATTGCAACGATCATCATGGAGTCGCTTCGGGCTTCCTTGCTGATGCCCAGTCTTGAGTCAGAGCCCACAAGGAGCATGAGGGAAACATCATCGGTGCTCATTATGTAATCGGTGGGCAGTGCAAGGTCAGTATCGCTGACTGCATCGGACTCGCTTTCTACAACTGCAAACAGATTGTCAAGCTCTTCAAGCTCCTCGCCTGAAACGCGGAAATCATCAACCTGATCCTGAGTGATGGTATTGACGTTGCCGAGCATATCGAAGGCGAAGGTTACAGCCACATTCACAATGACCATTACAAGAGCCACTGCACAGCAGGAAATCACCTTGATGAGCTTCTTCTTTTTTGTCTCGGCGTCTTCAGGCGCCATGTGGGTATTGGTAGAGGGTGCGCGGTAGGAGGATTCAGCACGGGAACGGCGGAGGGTCTCCCCTGCAACATAGCCGTCGTAAGTGTCATCGTATTCATCCTCGTACTTTCTGCCGCTGCCGCTTCTGTCATAGTTGTCGTAGGCATTGTAGGCACGCCTGTCCTCTTCGTAAACCGGCTCGTAGCCGGTATAGTCATTTTCGTCGTATATATAGTCGTTGCGCACAGGGCGGTTGTTACCGCTGTTGTTATAACCACGGCTCATGACTGACGCCTCCTTGGTATATAGGGTACAAGTAATTCTACATCTTTGTGGCAGATAATGTGTTAATACAAGGTTAAATTATGCAAGAGTTTTTCTTGCAACATAAATTCCCATTGCGCCTGCCTGTGAGAGACTGCGAGTTACGCCTGCTCCGTCACCTATGGCATAGACACCGTCGGCAATGGAGAAGCTGTCATCGATAAACTGCGGGCGGGCAGAGTACATCTTGATTTCGGGACTGTACATAAGAGTGTCGTAGTTTGCCATGCCGGGCATTACGCAGTCGAGCTGGCGTATCATCTCGATTATGTTGTCGAGGATGCGCTTGGGCAGAGCAAGGGAAATATCGCCTGCAACAGCGGTTTTAAGGGTGGGAGGAACGGTGGACTGACCGAGTCTGTGGGCGTTTGTGCGCTTGCCCGCAAGAAGGTCGCCGTATCTCTGGACAAGAACATTGTCGCCGCTGACCATGTTGGAAAGGGCGGCAACATAGCGGACGTACTGAGTGGGATTATCAAAGGGAGTTGTAAAATTGATGCTTGAGAGGAGAGCGAAGTTCGAGCAGCCTGTGGAAGAGCCTGAGTTGCTGTTTGAATAGCCGTTTACAGACATTATTCCGTCGTTGTTCTCAACGCAGACCCTTGCATCACCGTTGTTCCAGCAGAAGGTGCGCACAAGGTCGCCGTACTGCTTGGTGCGGTAGTAGATTTTCGGCTCGTATATTCCGCTTGAGATGGAAGCGCAGACATCCGCGGGAATCTCCACGCGCACGCCGATATCCACCTTGTTGTTGCTCAGGGGGATATTGTTCTTTCTGCAGAAATCGGTGAGCCATCCTGAGCCTGTTCTGCCGATGCCGAGAATAAGCTGACCGTATTCGTATTCGTCGCCCTTTGCAGTGACAACGCGTCTGTTTTCAATATCAACCTCTGTAACATCGCTGCCCGCATAAATCTCAACACCGATACCGCGCAGATAATCAACCAGCGCGCTCATGACGTTGTAGTTGCCGTCGGAGCCGTAGTGGCGGATGGAAGCCTGCTGCAGATGCAGATCATATTTAAGACATTCGCGGCGGAAATCAGCACTGGGCTGGTAGACGGGATAATCCTTGTCAGCAAACTCATAAAGGACGCTGTCGAGATACATTATCATCTCGCGGACATCGCTGTGGGGGAGATAGGAGCTGAGCCATCCGCCGTAGTCGAAGGAGCTTTCATCGGGGATTATATACTTGCCGTCATTCTTTGCGCCTGAGCCTGAAATGCCGTTGACTATTGCGCAGGAGGGGCATTTGATGCACTTTCCCGCCTTGCCCTCCAGAATGGGGCAGACACGCTCGGAAAGCTCACGGCCCTTGTCGAGAACAGCGATTTTCATATCGGGACGAAGCTTTTTTGCCTCATATGCGAACATCAGATTGGCGATTCCTGCACCTACGCAGACAGCATCGAATTTCATAATGTCAATCTCCTTGCAGATTAATCTGTAAATATAACACCTCAAACTGTGTTTTGGTTTGAAAAGGCATTATTGCCAATTAAATATTATAGCATGATACCCCCGTTATGTCAACCTGAAGCGGAGATAAGAAAATTTGGTGATTTGTATAGGAAAATCGGCTGAAGGGGTGTATAATAAGCTGACCAATATCTATCGGAGGGCAGAAGACAATGAGCAGCTGCTGTGAAATGTGCGTTTACTATGTGTATAACGAAAATTATGAGGATTACGAGTGCCTTGTAAATCTCGATGAGGATGAAATGTACAGGTTTTTAAGCTCAGGGCAGAAAAACTGCCCCTATTTCCGTCTGGATGACGAATATGCGGTGGTAAGAAAGCAAAACTGACAAAATTTGCAAATTAACATTGCTTAATGTGGGATAAGATGATACAATGACCTTGTCCCATATATTATTTAAGAAAAAGGATGATGAAGATGAAACTTAACTACAAGCGAGTTATTCTCGTCGGATTTGCGTTTTTCCTGATATGCGCATTCTGGCAGGCTTATGACACCATCGTTCCGAAGATTCTCACCGACAAATTCGGTATGACCCAGACAGCATCGGGCTTTGTCATGACCCTTGACAATATCCTTGCTCTTTTCATGCTCCCCATGTTCGGCGCAATCTCCGATAAATGCAATGCAAAGATGGGCAAGAGAACTCCCTTTGTTCTTTTCGGTACCATCGCTGCGGTTATTTCCTTCATGGCAATGTCCTTTGCAGATAATATGCAGCTTCTGAAGATTCAGGGCATTGAAGGTCTCAGCGACGCTGAGAGACAGGCTTATGCATGGGACAAGGTGGTTTCCGATCCCACTGCCCTTATCGTATTCATCGTTGCTCTTCTTGCAGCGCTTGTTTCCATGGCAACCTTCCGCTCCCCTGCGGTTGCGCTGATGCCTGATGTTGTCATCAAGCCCCTGCGCTCCAAGGCAAACGCCGTTATCAACCTCATGGGTACCTTCGGCGGAATCCTCGTTCTTGTTCTGGGTATGGTATTCAAGACCGGCGCAGATGAGAACAGATATATGAATTATATCGTATTCTTCGGCTGCATTGCAGCGATTATGATTCTGGCTCTCGTTATCTTCATGATCACCGTCAGAGAGAACAAGTGGGCTGCAGATATGCAGGCAGAAAGCAAGGAATACGGCATTGATGAATCTGATGAAGACAGCAACGAAGGCGACAGAAAGCTTTCCGGCGGCGAGCTTGCATCCCTTATCTTTATCCTGCTTTCCGTTTTCCTCTGGTACATGGGCTACAACGCTGTCACCAGCAAGTATTCCGTCTATGCAACCTCCGTGCTCAAGATCGACTACAATTCAACCCTCCTGCTTGCAAACGCAGCAGCAATCGTTTCCTACATCCCCGTAGGCTTTATCTCCTCCAGAATCGGACGCAAAAAGTCCATTCTCGCAGGTATCGTGATGCTTGCAGCAGCCTTCGGCTTTGCATCCACCATCAGAGAGGGCTCCTCTCCCATGATAATGAACGTGCTCTTTGCTCTTGCAGGTATCGGCTGGGCTACCATCAATGTAAACTCCTTCCCCATGGTTGTTGAGCTTGCAAAGGGCAGCACCATCGGAAAGTACACCGGCTACTACTATGCATTCAGCATGGCTGCACAGGCACTTACCCCCACCATCTCCGGTGTTTTCATGGACAATATCGGCATGACCACACTCTTCCCCTATGCAACCATTTTCGTAATTCTTTCGTTCATAACAATGCTCGTGACCCGTCATGGCGACAACAAGCCCACTGCAAAGAAGGGTCTTGAAGCACTTGATGTCGGAGACTGATAAAATATGAAATTCTTATTTATCTTTGCGATTGTACTGATTCTTCTCATATTTCTCTACCTTTTCCTTGCCCTGCCCTCCTTCAGAGGCAGCAGGCTTCTGGGCAGGATGAGCAAGAAGCACTACGCCCACAGAGGACTTCACGATAAAAGCATCGGAGTGCCTGAAAATTCAATGGCTGCATTTAAAAGAGCCCTTGACAACGGTTTTGGCTTCGAGCTTGATGTGCGCCTTACAAAGGACGGCAAGCTTGTTGTGATGCACGACAACAACACAAAGCGTGTAGCAGGGGCAGACAGACTGGTTTCCGAAAGCACCTATGCAGAGCTTCATACACTGCATCTCTGCGGAACGGATGAAAGAATACCGCTGTTTTCCGAGGTTCTTGCCCTTGTTGGCGGCAGGCAGGGAATTATTGTCGAAGTCAAGACAGAGAAGAACTGCGATAAGCTGTGCCGCGCAGTGGCAGAAATGCTTGACAGATACAGAGGCGACTTTGCCGTTGAGTCCTTTGACCCCATGGCTGTCCGCTGGTTCAAGAAGCATCGCCCGAACTATGTTCGCGGTCAGCTTGTGACCCGCTTCTCTCGTGAGGGCAAAAAGAGGATTTTTTCCGACATTGCAGAAAGTCTGCTGCTTTTCAATGTACTTGGCAGACCTGACTTCATCGCAGTCAATGTAGCGGACGTAAATGTTCCCGGCGTGTGGCTCAACCGCGTGCTGTTCGGAGCAAAGGAGTTCCGCTGGACTGTAAAGAATCTGAAGGACTTCAGAGCAGCCGCCGAGAAAAAATCCGCCACGATTTTCGAAGGCTTTATCCCCGGTAATTAATACCTATCCTCCGCCCTTTTACGGCGGAGGATATTTTTCGGTTGACAACATAACGCGCGTTATGCTATAGTGTTTACGGTGAGATAAATGGACAAAGATAATGCTACCGTGCAAAGGCTTCTGGAAGAAGGTAAAAAAGAATTTCTCGCAGTGGGGTATGAGAAGGCATCGTTGCGAAGAATATGCAGCAATGCAGGAGTAACAACCGGCGCCCTTTATTTCTTTTTTGAGAACAAGGAAAGCCTGTTTGAAAGCATAGTGTCCTGCAAGGCAGAGCGTTTGATGGAGCTTGTGAGACGTCAGACAGATTCCGAGGTCAACGGTATCGGTGACAGTACGGAGTATCAGAGAGAGCTGAACGAATATTTATGCTCAAATAAAGATGTTGTCCGTATTCTGCTGGACAAATCCGAAGGAACCGCCTATGAAGGTTTCAGGGAAGAATACTGTTCAGAAATTGCAAAAGGTTTTTTTGCGTTTTACGATAAGATGGGCGGTGCGAAAGAATACCGCGATATTATGAGGCTTATTGTCAGAATGAGGATTCAGGGTTATATTGAAATGCTTGAAGGGGATTACGATATGGATAAGATGATGAAATTCTCAGCGCTTATGGAAACCTACGGCGACTGTGGTTTTGAAGGAATGATGAAAAGCTTTGACGGTATTATCAAAGGCTCGGTTTAAGACCGAGCCTTTTTACATAACAAAAAATAAAAAGTGTTATTCGGAGGTAAGAAAAATGTTGTTCAATGAATTTGGAAAAAGGGAAACTCCCACCCTGCTGCTTATGCATGGAATGATGCAGGACTGGAGATACGAGTATGAGCTCCTCAAGCCCCTTGAGGAGCACTTCAGACTTATCATACCTGCACAGGATGGCTTTTATGATGGCAGCGGTGATTTCACAACTTTCGCAGATCAGGCGCGGCAGGTTGAAGAGTACATACAGGAGCATCACGGAGGAAAGGTTTACGGTGCCTACGGGGCATCACAGGGCGGACTTATGCTCACCGAGCTGCTGTCGAGAAACAGGATTAAAGTTGAGAAGGTGATAATGGACGGATGCTATGTGGCGCATCAGGGCAGACTGTCAGGCAAGGTCACTGCATGGATGTTCAGAAAATATAAAAACACAGGAAAATTCCCGGGACTTATCAATGTCATGATGAAGCTTATGGGAACTACTCTTGAAGAAATGTCGGCGGGGATTACAGATGGGCTGTACATGAATGCAAGCGATGAGACTGTAAAGCGTAATTTTCTGGAGAATTACACATACCGCACACGCCCTGAAATCGCAGAGAATGACAGCATGGTTTATCTCTGGTGCGGAAGCAAGGAGCCTTATGCGCTGAAATCACACAGGGAGCTGAAACGGTATCTTAAAAACTGCGAAGAGGAAATCATGGATGGACTCGGACATGGCGAATTCCTGCTCAGGCACAATGAAGAATGCTGCAGGAAAATAAGAGGAACATTGATGTAAGAAAAAGCACCCCTGCAGATGGTTTTTCGTCTGCAGGGGTGAGTTGTATAAAGGGGAGAAGATTATTTCCGGGGTCCGTAATAGAAGGTTATATAAATCGTCTCGATTCTGTTCATTGCGGGGTCATTGAGGTCCAGCAGGCAGGCTGAGATGCCCTCGCCGCTGCCTGTTGCGGTGCGTGTGGTGGTGGGGAGAGAGGTTATCCATGCATTATGGAGGTTTACTCTGGTGCAGTTATTGCCGTCGCTTGTGGTATAGGGTACGCCGCAGATCTCAACGGGCTCGCCGTTGATAAGAATCTCCGTTATGTCGATGACATAGCCGGGGAAGAGCTTTTCGCCGTTTGCAATACCGACTGCGGAGAAGATGATGCCCTTTGAATAGCCTGTGGATGTTTCTGTGAAATCAAGTCCTACGGTGTAGGTGCCTTCCTCGGTTATCTCAGCATCGGTGTTGATAAGACCCTGGGAAATATCGTTGGGGTCATATTCGTTGCCTGCGTGGTTTGATACGTTTGCATCCCCTGCAGTCCACATCAGCCAAGCAACAGCGTTGTTTTCGGTCAGTGTAATGGCGTTTTCGTTGTAGGTAAGGGGAGCGTTTTCAATCTTTGCTTCCATCCTTGCCTTGGCAGCATTCTTGATTTCTTCCTCGGTCAGTTTTGACTGAGCCTCGTAATTGCGGTTGAGGTAAAGGTCGCGGAAGCTGGGATGTACCATCTCAAGATTCTTGCGGATGAATATGCCGCTGCAGTCCCAGAGGCAGGAGGTAAAGCCGTAGTAGTCGCAGATATCGAGGAAATTCTCAAGATATTCGATGTTGTTTTCCTTGGGAACGCCGTCGCTGGTGGGGTAGGCGCCGTATTCACCGAAAACGACTGCATAGCCCTGGTCGGTGAACTTTTTCATCTTCTTGAGAGCGTCCTCCATCTCCTGATAGTCGGACTTTGTACCCCATCTGGAGGGGTTTTCCGCTGTGGTATAGGAGCCGGGCTCATAGTAGTGTACGGAGATAAGGAGCTTGTTTTTTGCTGTGTCGGTGGGCATTTTGTATCTGTCGTCGTTGGAGTCATGGATATTTGTGCCGTAGCCGGGGATAAGAAGAAATCGCTCTGCATTGTTGCCCCCTGTTGCACGGACAGTGTCAACAAAGAGCTGATTTATCTCGTTTGTCAGAGCGTAACGCTCATCGGAATTGAAGTAATTAACCTCAGAGTCGTCGCAGTACAGAGGGGAGTCCTCGTCATAGCGATTACCCAGCTCCTCGTTTGCGCCCTCGAAGATGAGATAGTCGGAATATTCTTTGTATCTTTCTGCAATCTGAGTCCACATTCCTATGTATGCTTCTCTTGCAAGCTTTCTGGTCTCTTCCTTTTCGGAGCCGAACATGCCGTACCAGCCGCCGTCCCAGTGGTCGTTGACGATAACATACATATCGGCGTTGAGAGCGTAGTTGATGATGGTCTCAACTCTGTCGAGGTATGCCTCGCTGATGGTATAATCGCCGTCGGTGGCAAGGGTGGTTGCGTTTGTCATCCATGCGACGGGGATTCTGATGGTATCAAAGCCGTTGGCTTTGAGTGCGCTGAGAATCTCCTGAGTGGTAATGGGCTGACCCCACTGGGTCTCATATTTGGATATATCGTCGGTGTAGTTGCCAAGTTCAAAATGTACGGCTTCCATGGTGTTGCCGAGGTTTGTGCCGTTGCCCATGAGAACAGAAAGCTCAAGAGCAGTAAGGTCGGTGCGCATGTAACCGTTGTCGTAGGTCTCGATGCCGTTTGCGGAAAGGTGAAGAACCTTTGCGGGAGGGGTGTCGCTGTCCGAAGGGGTGGAAGTGTCCTTGCTTTCGCAGCCTGCAAACAGGCTGAAGAGCATTAGAAGTGCCAATAAGAGACATAATACGAATCTTGATTTCTTCATATGAATTCTCCTTTTTCTGATTGAGTACAGATGTGGATGTTCATATTATAACACTTTATTTCGTAATTTAAAAGGTCAGAATATTACCGATATAATCTGTGAAAAATGCAGTAAAATAAGTGCATTATTAAGAGAACGGATTGAAAACTGTCATTTTGTAAGGTATAATGACCTGCGAAAACAACTTCGAAAAAGGGAATAATATGGAATTTAAAATAAGCGGAGCATTTTACAGAATGAGCGAGCCTGAGGGCGCTGTTATAAGCATGGCTCAGGGGATGGGCTCATATATAGTTCTGCGGTTTTATGAACCGATGGAAATAACAGTCGGCGGAAATGCGACAGTCACAGGGGAGAACGCATGTATAATCATTACCCCGCATACCGGCAGAAGCTATAGCGCAATTCGTGGCGGTTTTACAAATGACTATGTATCATTTCTGGCAGATGATGAATTTATATCGCGCTGTAAGCTGCCCTTGAACAGGGTTTTCTATCTGAATGACCCACGACAGCTCAGCTCCTGCATCGGCTTTATCACCTGGGCGCTGACAGATGTTCTCTATGACCATGAAAAGCTTATAATGGAGCAGGTGGACAGCATGCTGCAGTATATCGGCGACAATATTGTATCCGAAGTCTCCGATGCGCAGCAGGCGATGCATGAGCGCTATGCAGAACTGCGAAAAAGGGTGCAGGCAGACCCCTTTGTATGGTCTGTTGAAAGAATGGCGTCGGAGATGCATCTGAGCCGAAACCATTTCAGCATGAGCTACAGGAAGATATTCGGAATATCACCAAGGGATGACCTTTCAGAAATGGTAATGAAGGAAGCGCAGCGGATGCTGAAGCAGACCGATAACAGAGTCAGCGAAATTGCGGAAAGATGCGGCTATGCAAATACCGAGAACTTTATCAGAGCCTTCAGGAAGGCGGTGGGGATAACTCCCCTTGCTTACCGAAAGGGAAAATGACAAACACGCCGCAGAAAGACTGCGGCGTGTTTAATATATGAGTGTTTCAGAGCTGTTCGCTGCTTTCACAAAATCGGCAGGAGAATAAGTAAAAACCGGCAGGATTCTTTCGAATCTTGCCGGTTTTTGGTGACCCGTACGGGAATCGAACCCATGTTACCGCCGTGAAAGGGCGGTGTCTTAACCGCTTGACCAACGGGCCATTTTGCTTGGGTGGACAGTGCCGAAGCACTGTCCACCGTGGTAGCGGCAATCAGAGTCGAACTGATGACACTACGGGTATGACCCGTATGCTCTAGCCAACTGAGCTATCCCGCCGTAACAAGCTTGCTTATTATAATCGACAAATATAAGTTTGTCAACACTTTTTTGAAAAATTTATTCCGCAATATACTTAATATTGCCTGAAGCAGCCTGTGTATGAGTTTTTGAGCCCTTG
>JAZUPA010000056.1:0-6270 GCA_045604945.1 Acutalibacteraceae bacterium | reverse complement strand
GTTGTCCGCCGCTGGCTCCTTGATGAGCAGAAGCGTGTTGACGGCAGAGGTATGAACGAGATTCGTCCCCTTGCTTCCGAGGTCGGCATCCTTCCCAGAGTTCACGGTTCAGGTCTCTTCACCAGAGGTCAGACTCAGGTTCTCACCATCTGTACTCTCGGTCCTGTCAGCGACCGTCAGCTCCTTGACGGCATCGACGACGAGGAATTCAAGAGATATATGCATCACTACAACTTCCCCTCATACTCTGTAGGCGAGACCAAGCCCTCCAGAGGTCCCGGACGCCGCGAGATCGGCCACGGCGCACTTGCAGAGCGCGCACTTCTCCCTGTAATCCCCTCCGAGACTGAGTTCCCCTATGCACTCCGCCTTGTTTCCGAGGTTGTTTCCTCCAATGGTTCCACCTCCCAGGGCTCTGTATGCGGTTCTACTCTTGCTCTCATGGATGCAGGTGTTCCCATCAAGGCTCCCGTTGCAGGTATTTCCTGCGGTCTTATCACCGAGGGTGACCGCTGGATGACCATGGTTGACATTCAGGGTCTTGAGGACTTCTTCGGCGATATGGACTTCAAGGTAGCAGGTACCCACGACGGTATCACCGCTATCCAGATGGACCTCAAGATCGATGGTCTTACCCCTGAGATCGTTAAGGACGCTATCGAGAAGACTCATAAGGCTCGTAACTATATCCTTGACGAAATCATGCTCAAGGCTATTCCCGAACCCAGAGCAGAGCTTTCCAAGTATGCTCCCAAGATGCTCTCCACCGTTGTTCCCGTTGACAAGATCCGCGAGGTCATCGGTTCCGGCGGGAAGGTCATTCAGAAGATCGCTGCTGAGTGCCAGGTCAAGGTTGACATCGAGGACGACGGCAAGGTATTTATCTGCGGTGTTGACATCGACAACTGCCGCCGCGCACTTCAGATCGTCGAGACCATCGCTCACGATCCCGAGCCCGGCTCCTTCTACAAGGGCGTCGTAACCAGAATCATGGACTTCGGTGCATTTGTTGAGATCGCTCCCGGCAAGGAAGGTCTTGTCCACATCAGCCGCCTCGATGTAAAGCGCACCGAGAAGGTAACCGATGCTGTAAACGTTGGCGACGAGGTTATCGTAAAGGTTCTTGAGATCGACGACAAGGGCAGACTTAACCTCTCCCGCCGCGATGCTCTCATCGAGATCGAAGGCATGGTTCCCGAGAACACTGTCTCCGACCGTCCCCGTCCCGAGCGCCGCGACAACAGAGGCGACCGCAGACCTCCCAGAAAGAACAACGACAATCAGTAATATTTGATTGAAAAATTGCCCCGAGTATTCGAAATGAATGCTCGGGGGTTATTTTTGGTGTGACTTGTGTACATGCCAGGTGAAATATAAGACAGTTGTAATTTTAAAGAAACATTGCTAGAATGAAAATAAGAATTTCTATAGAATTTCAGGAGGGGTAAAAATGAACTATTATGTATTCAGAATCGATTATGGTGAGTGCCACGATGCTCTGAGAAAAGAGATATTGGAAGGCAGACTCCGTCAGGGATGGGGTGCAGACGGAATGACAGTGGCGTGGGGAGTTGAAGAATACACAAAAGCATGGCGCACAGTGTGGCAGGAAAGCACGGCAGATGACGGATATATTCGAAGAAAATACAACAACATTAATATAATGCGGGAGATGACAGAAGGGGATATAATTGTTATTCCCAAGCTGAACGTGAACGATGAAAGTGACTGGAGAAGCTTCACAATAGCCGTAGTCGATAAAGGCGGATACTCCTTTGATGTCATGGATGGTATCGGAGATTTCGGACATATAATCAAGGTCAGAGATTTTTTCAGCTGCGCCTATCTTCACAATGAAAGCTCAAGAGATATTATCAAAAAATTCAGATCATACCAAAGAGCAATAACAAGAGTACATGATGAGACAGTAATTGCTGCAATTGATAAACTGATGGCGGCAGGCGATAAGGGAAAAATGTGTGAAAATAAGATGTCCACACTGGAAGCCGTTGTCAGCAGAACAATTGAACAGCGCAACAATTATATTCAGGCGATTGGAACGGCACTTGAAGGGTGGAGCTCTGTACAGCTTGAAAAAGCAACTGAAGAGCTGTTCAGGAAAAACGGATATGACCTGATTGCGAGAAATCGATTCAACAGAATAGGCGGAGATGTGGATCTGACGTTTTCTTCGTATGCGCGCGATACTCTGATGTATGATATTATGGCAATGTCCGAAACAGAAAAAACGGAGATAAGAGTGCAGCTTAAGAACAAGAAAGGTAATGATACCAATGACATGGAGGGGATTTTACAGCTTGAAGCAACACAGGGGTATGAAAAAGTAATCAATATTCTTATCAATCTGACAGAAGAGTATTCTGATGAAGCAAAAAGAGCTGCACAGGAGAAAGGCATAATAATTATCAATCGCGCTCAGTTTGCATCTCTGCTTATAAGACACGGGCTTGATATCAGTATGTTTGCCTGATTGTGAAAGTGTTTGACGATGATTTTTCTCAGGTATTATCTTGTATAGCTGACAGTGAAGTGATATAATATGCCACACAAGATTGCGAAAAGAGTTGATACCTTTGTCGATTTCAAGAAAATTCTACATTGGATTCCGTGCTGTTGATGCACAGATGAGACTCAGGAACAGTGAGCTTCTTAACCTGCTGGTTGATATGGCGATAATGCACGGTGAAACCTGCGGCGAGCATCTGGGGGATTCCGACCGGAGATGGCTTCTCCACGGATATCGCGTCAATTTCATTGAGCGTCCGAAATACGGCACCGAAATTGAAATTATCACATGGCCGACCTTTTTCAAAAACATAAACTCAACAAGAGAGTTCGAGGTGCGCGATGCTGAAGGCAGGCTGCTGGCAACAGTGCTTTCCGACTGGTCAAGGGTTGATATAACCACGAAAAAGCTTGTGAAAATCACCCCTGAAGAGGTGGAGGCATACTCTCCCGACCCCACCCGCACAAACTACAATCTCTTCAAAATGCCGCGAATTGCAGAGCCTGAAAGCTACGATTCTGAAAAGAGCTTCCGTGCTGACTGGAAATTCATGGATATGTACGGTCATATGAACAATACATATTACATGGACATAGCAGAGAATATGCTTCCTGCGGAGATACGCAGCAGACTTTCGTCCCTTGATTTTGATATGGTCTACAAGCAGGAGATTCCTGAAAACGCAGAGATAAAGTGCCTGTGCGCCGAAACTGAGGATGCATACACAGTGGCATTCAAAAGCATGGACGGCAGCCTGCTTCATGCGATAGTAAAATACTATAAGCTCAAAGAAGATTCGGAACAGGAACCTGAAAAACGCAGAGGTATTTTCAAAAATCTGTTTTCGAAGAAATAAAATAACAACGCCTTCGGATTTTTCCGAAGGCGTTGAATTTATATGTAATTGTTTTTGTGAGTTTAAAGTATCAGTTGTTTTCCGAGAAACTCGGTTGAACTATTTCATCGGACTCACCTTTTCATAAGATTTGTTTCTTTTATCTGAGAAACTTCAATTGTAAATCTGCAATCTATATGAAATTTTATACTTTGTACACACTGCCTGAATTATACCTGACCATTTGTATTCCGCGGCTACGAGCCGCCACATTTCAGATAAGCGTACTTTTTAACACTTTCAATACATTTTTCTCCGTTTCCATATATTTACGGATTGCTTATCTGTTCACTTCATTCTGTTTCCGGTTTTTATCGGTGCTCCGATAACTCACCGCGGCAAACCCAACGGCTGTTATCGAAGCTCAAGCGGTGTGCTTCAGAATGTATTCCTTCCATTGGATTCACCCCCTTAGCTTTGATCTGGACTTTTTTATTTCCTTTTTCTGACTACAATATACCATGGACTTTGGTGTTTGTCAACACTTATTTTGAAAAAATATAATATTTTTTATTTATTTTGTCAACCTGTAATTACCTCTTGACTTGAGGAACATTTGCGGTTAAAATTGATGGTAAGGGACATGAAGGGAGAGAGAATCATGGCTGGTGAATATGGCATGAATATAGTGACCCTTGTTGATGACGAGGGCAATCAGATGGAGTTCGAGGTGCTCGATGCCATTGAGACCGACGACGGAAGATATATCGCACTGCTTCCCATTCCCGAAGCAGGTTCCGAGAGCGATGGCGAATACTTCATCCTTCAGGTCGTTTCAGGCGACGGTCAGGATGAGCTGATCGAGGTTGAGGATTCCGAGCTGATGGAGACACTGGCTGATATCTTCGAGGGCCGCTTTGAAGAGCTTTACGGCGGCGAATAATTTTCATATGCGGTATACATTGCGCCTGACGGTGCATAATATATAGCAGATAAACATTGATTGCCGGTCTGCCCGGATCGCGGACAGGTGCTTTTATAACCCTACATTTTTGATAATCGGGAGTCCTTTTGCTCCGGCGTGGGATTGCAGACCTCCCGACACAGTCTTGAGCTGTGTTGGACGAAGGGAGCGTGAAAGCGTTGGGGGGACACCCACCTGCTTTTGGTAGGCAGGTTATCAAAAGCACAATACGACCGGGCGGGCAATTATATATGCAATACGGGAGAGAGCAGGGCGACCTGCTCTCTTTTGGTTTTGCGATTGACACGATAATGACAGGGGAGTATAATAAAGCTGTATAAAATAAAAGAGGGATGATATTAGATGGCAACCTATTTCGGATTCAAGGCATACGATGCCGACAACGGAAAAGACCCCTTTGTTTTTGTCAGCTACAAGTCTGAGGACAGCGAAACTGTTGCGGTGTATGCAAAACATCTCCACGACAGCGGAATAAACGTGTGGTACGATGACGGCATCCACGAAGGGGACGACTGGGAATCCTATATAATGTCCGTTATCGAGAAGGAAAACTGCAGAGCGGTGCTGCTGTTTGTCTCCGCCAATATTGAAAAATCCTCGGTTATTCCTCTTGAGACCACCTGTGCAAGACAGTGCAAAAAGCCCACAGTTGCGGTGTTCCTTGAAGGCGGGCTTGATCTGGCGGTGCTGCTGAGCAAGGCGATGAAGATTTATATCGAGCAGCGTCAGAGCGTCAATGCATACGGCGATACTATTGAAAAAGCGTGTGAAAGAGTTCTTGCCGCAGCAAAGAATGCGATGAGCGGCGAACAGAAGGTTTCGGCAGCCTCTGCCAATGACGAGCTGTGGAACACTGCTCAGTTCTTTATTATTAATGCCGGCAGGTCGGGAAGCGACGGAGATATAGGCAAGGCAAAGGGTATGTTCAGAGAGATGACAGAAAAAGTCCCCACCGATTACCGCGGCTGGCTGGGACTTGCCGTCTGCGAGCTGATACTTCCCATAAAGGATATCGACAGCGCCCTGCGGAGATTATATAATGCATCGGGTTATTATTCCTATGTTGTGTCAGCGGGGGCTGACAATATGGCAACGGATGAATATACAGACAGAAAGAGCAGAATGTGGAGAAATGTGCTGGATGCCCTTGAAAAAGAAGCAGACAGCTGCACTTCTTATGAGCAGGCTCAGAAATTCAGAGCTAAGCTGACATCCTTCGGCAAGTGCATGGGCCATACCGCTTCAGATGTGGCAGTTGGGTACGGTAAGCTTCTGGAAAAACTGGACGGTGCAATGGAAGACCTGAAAAAGAAGGATTTCTATGAGGGTTTTGAATGGCGGGTGCTTTCAAAGAAGAAGGCAGAACTTGTAAAATCCAAGGGCAGACCGGAAGGGGATCTTGTGATACCCGATACATTTGAGGGGCGGGCTGTTGTAAGGATCGCATCAGGTGCATTTGATTGCTGCGACAGGCTTGTGTCGGTGAAAATCCCCCACAGCGTAAAGAAAATCGGCAAAAATGCCTTCAACGGCTGCGGTGCGATTACCGTATACGGCAAGGGCGGAATGTCCTCCTGCGCAAGAAAATACGCTAAGAAAAACGGCTTTAAGTTTGAAAAGACAAAATAAAATCAGCATAAAGAAAAGACGCAGACTTTTGTCTGCGTCTTCAGACTGTCAAAGAACCTCTTTAAGAGCCTCCCTCTGACGAGGGAGGTGGGTTTTGCGTAGCAAAACTCGGAGGGAAGTCGGAGGCCAAGCGGGCTTAGGAAGACAATGTCATAAATCAACTCCTTGGCTCACAGAACGACATGGCTACGATCCGACTTCAGACTTTTGTCTGCGTCTTCAGACTGTCAAAGAACCTCTTTAAGAGCCTCCCTCTGACGAGGGAGGTGGGTTTTGCGTAGCAAAACTCGGAGG
>JAZUPA010000055.1:0-8793 GCA_045604945.1 Acutalibacteraceae bacterium | reverse complement strand
AAATCATATCGCATAGCGATATACCATTAAACTTTGTATCTCCGCCGCTTTTATGCTATAATACATTTAAAGGGCGGTGATAATATGAAAAAACATTTTGCGTTGATTCTTTCATTTGTTAATTTAATCATTTGCTTTATTTGCTTTTGGTATTCGGATGTTTTGATAAACCGATTTTTTATTTTTGGAATTATTCCACAAGGTATATGTATTCTTTTGCTATTGGTAAGTTTGACTATTTCAATAGTTCTGATTATACGTTGTCGTTTGGTTATAAAAAACTATATTGCCTTGGCAATTACTATAGCCACGATTTTGTTGCTTTTTGTGTTTCCGTTTAGAATGGTAAAAGTAAATTTGGAGTTATCATTGTATGAGGAGGATAGACTTCAAATTATTCAAATGATAAAAAAGGGCGAACTTGTTGGTGACAAGAACGGCAATGTAGAACTCCCGGAAGGATTTTCCCACCTATCTTCAGACGGAAATGTTTTTATTTATCAAAATGATAATGAACATGTTATATCGTTTTGGGTGTTTAGGGGTATGTTGAGTGGTTCTGTTGAACTTATATATTCCTCGCAAAACGAAGCGTTAATATATAAAAATGAAACAGGACATCCAATTACAAGTGTTTTAGAATTAAAAGAACATTGGTATTTAGTTGAAACAGATTATTAAATAAACGATTAAAGAAAATCAGGTTATTAGACCGGTTCCATTTTGAGTGCCGGTCCCAAAATCCATTACACATATCCGTGTGTAATGGATTTTTTCTTTACCCCAACCGGACTTCAGCAATCGCTCACCGCTTACCACTCAGCTGTTTTACCGACTGAGCTGTGCTCAGTACTGAGCGTTGCGAAGTCAGGTGGGCGATGCGGCAATAACCATATGCTTTGTCTGACCTTATACAGTCGCATCCTGAGAATTTCTGCGAAATTCTCCCAACTAAGTCCAAAATATTAATCCCAACCGCTGCCGGTGGCGGATGAAGGGAGGGCGTGCTTGGTGCAGCGGTCAGAATCTGCAGCAACGACTGTTGCGCCCGCAGATTCTGGGCACCGCAAACGGCAAGCAGACGCCTGAATATCTTGAACGAGCTTGCCTGTGTGCATTTCAAGTGCGGTTAAGTGACTCTATAAAAACAGATTTACTGATCTTGAGTCACTTAACACCTGATAAACTAAAAGCGAAGTAAAAAGATTGCTCTTAGAAGTCATATTTGCTATAATAGGTATTGTAAAGGTGGGAGTGATAAAATGGAAGTTACAAAAATAGTAATAACCGGCGGACCCTGTGCGGGTAAAACAACAGCAATGAGCTGGGTGCAGAATGCGTTTACAGAGATGGGATATACTGTCCTGTTTGTGCCTGAAACCGCAACAGAGCTTATTACAGGGGGCGTTGCACCGTGGACCTGCAGGACAAACGCTGAATATCAGAAATTCCAGATGAAGCTGCAGCTTGAGAAGGAAAAGATTTTTCTGGATGCTGCAGCAGGCATGAACGCGGAGAAGGTTCTCATAGTCTGTGACAGGGGAACTCTTGACAACAAGGCGTACATGGACAGCGACGAGTTTGCAGATGTGCTGAAGTCATTTGGCGTGGATGAAATCGAGCTGCGCGACAACTATGACGCAGTATTCCATCTTGTAACAGCCGCCAAGGGGGCAGAAGAATTCTATACCACCGCCAACAACTGTGCCAGAACAGAGAGCATTGCGGAAGCGGCGCGGCTGGATGACAGGCTGATTGAGGCTTGGACGGGTCATCCGCATCTCAGGGTAATTGACAATACCTGCAGTTTTGAAGATAAGATGAAACATCTCATTGCCGAGATTGCTTCGCTGCTGGGAGAGCCTGAGCCGTATGAGATCGAGCGCAAGTATCTTATAGAATATCCTGATACAAACTGGCTTGAAAGCCTGCCCAACTGCAAGAGAATAGAGATAATCCAGACCTATCTTCATGCTTACAACGACGATGAAGTGAGGGTAAGACAGCGAGGGGCAGAGGGCAGTTATATATATTTCAAAACCATAAAGAGGAAGGTCAGCGATGTAAAAAGGGTTGAAATCGAATGCAGACTTTCCAAGGATGAATATCTCAGGCATCTTATGGATGCAGATACAAGCAAGCGTCAGATAAGAAAGACCAGATATTGCCTTACCTTCAAAAACCAGTATTTTGAGATAGATGTCTATCCTTTCTGGAATGATAAGGCGATAGTAGAGATTGAGCTCTGCGATGAGAATACCGAGATAACCTTCCCTGCTGAGATAAAGGTAATAAAGGAAGTCACAGATGATGAGAGCTACAAAAACGCATCTCTGGCTAAGATTAACTGACATGTTTAAATACTAATAGTATAATACATAGTAATAAATACTTATTGTATAGCAAAAGGGGCATAATAATGCATAACGAGCTTACGAAAAAGGACATAGAAATGATGCAGGCGGAGCTTGAGGACAGAATTGTCCGCCAGAGACCGCTGCTGCTTGAAGAGGTCAAGCGCTGCAGAGAATTCGGAGATCTCAGCGAAAACTTTGAATATAAGGAAGCAAAGCGCGCAAAGAACCGCAATGAGAGCCGTATCCGTTATCTTCAGAACATGATAAAAACCGCCCGTATCATAGAGGATACATCAACGGAAGATACTGTCGGACTGTATGATAAGGTCGGTATTTACATGGAAGACGAGGATGAGGTTGAGTATTATAAGATTGTGACAACCGTCCGAATCGATCCCCTTTCCGGTCTTGTCAGCAAGGATTCTCCCATGGGCAAAGCGATCCTCGGCAAAAAAATCGGTGACAGAGTAAAGATTGATGTCAACGATAACTACAGCTACTATGCTGTCATCCGCTCTATTGAAAAGGGCGAGGACGACGGCAGCGCAGAGCTGACACAGTATTAATCAACAGCCTTTGCTGAGCAGTTAGCTCAGCAAAGGCTGTTCTGCTATTTCTTGAATTCCCTGCGATGCTGGAAGTAAAGCCAGAGCGCACAGAATACAAGGGATAAAGAATAAATAATCCAAAAACAAATTCTTGCGGTGAGGTTGGATGAATGACTTTCCCTGACGGATATTATTTCGCCGTATTTGTTTTCAATACCCATAACGGTTACGTTGCCGGAAAGGTCAAGTCTCTTTGCGGCGGTTACGGTAATTGTATTTTCGGAAAGTATTGTTTTCAGCTCAGATTCACTGTGCTGCCTGAGAACAGGTGCGTCTGAAGATATAACGAATACTTCGCCGCCGGAAAGGGAAATACTTGCATTATATGCTTTGCCTGAACGGGCAAGCTGTCTGGAGGTGATCCATACGTCACTGCACTCACCGCTGACGGTATATGTAGATTTCTCAGAATAAAGGGGAAAGTTTCTTGGACAGAGAACGCAAAGCCCAATGAAACAGACAACAAACATGCAGGCAGTAATGATGGTAGCTCTGCAGAATTTAATAAGCTTCTTGCCTGATCCCTTGAATTTTTTGGCAGGCAGCCTTTCAAAGGGGAAGAGGGAGAGGTATATGCTGAGGGAAACAGCACAGATAAGCGCATAAGCTTCCCGAAGAGAGGCACGTTCAGAATGATAAAAAGAGCTGCTTGTATCGCTTGAGAGGATGATGCCATTGCTGTCTTCGATACTGAAAAGAACGCAGCAATCGTCAAAATTCTTTTCAGGCGCAGCAGTGACAGTGTACTGCTGTCCTGCTGACATGAATTCCTCAAGGGTGTACGTCAGAACAGGCATTTCATCAGGAATAGAATATCTTGCGTTGTTATCCATAAGAAGAGCATAACAATCCGATTCATACAAATAGTCTATGCTCCGCAGCTTGCCGGTGTAGGTGTGCAGGGTGTTTTCTGAATACAAAGGCAGTACATATTTATCATTCTTCTTCATATTATCCCCTATAAAACTTCAATGCAGTTATTCATACCATCCATGGTATATGGTAAAAATAACTGTATTAATCAAAATCGATTTTCAGCACATCATGAATCTGCTGACGCATTTCAGCGCATTTTTTCTCTCTAAATTCTGTAATCCACTCCAAATCATTTTCCTCCATTTTTTGAAGAAAAACACCAAAGGTAAATGGGATGATGCGTTCATCGATATCTTTTATCCAGGCATCCCGATCACTGTACCCTTCCATCTCAGCCAAGTAACTCCTATGCTCATTGATGTATTGCAGTGAACTGTCAAATGAATGCTCAAGATATGATTTATACAATAGAATATATTGATTGATTCTTGGGGTACCTCTGGGAGTATCAAGACGCCCCGCACAATCTATGACGTAATTAACATAGTCGTCTATGGTTTGGATTTTGTTGAGGTCGGGCAGTATTTTTTCCTCAGTTATTTTCAGCCACAGCTTCATGTCATCATAACTGGACTCAGGCTGATCTTTAAAATAGTGGCAGGAGGGAATGGGCTCACCGTTGAAATAACAAAGACACCATTCTTCCATCCAATAATCCTTATTCAGCTCGTCGGATTGCCCTTCACGAAGTTGAAATATCCAATAAGGGTGACATGCGTAACGGATTACAAAATTAGGACTGAAAGATGCCAATGTGATAGCTTGCAGTATTCCAGCGCCATACATTCTCACATAGCCTTGTTTATATCTTTTGAACCCGTTGCTCAGCATAAGAGAAGAAAAGGTGTCATGAAATATCTTTTTCAATGTGATTTTTGGTGTTGCCATAGAATACCCCCCATTTATGTTTTAACCAGGTCTTTACAGAACACCTGCAAAGATTAGCTCGCAGTTTTTCTGCACGAGAGTATATGAACGGTACGGCATATCGCTGTTTAGCGCAGTTTCCTGCTTTTGCGTTTCTTGAATATCAACGATGGCGGACACTGGATGAAAAGAATTCCGATATATGCTACAACAGCAAATAAATAAAGCCCCCATAGACGGATTCGATAATTTGTGTGCGCATTATTGACCGTTTCGGCAGAAATAATAATCTCATCGTCAACTGCCAATTCGAACACAGTATAGTATCCGTTTAAATTTATATCCTTGGCAGAAGTAACACCAATATTTTTCATAAGGAGCTTTTCTTTAAATGCGCTGCGTTGGTTACTGTAGGTTATACTGTTATCGGTATAGAGAAATTTAGGTGCAATACTGTATTTCTCTCCATTATCCATAGTAAGTACAGCGTACTGGTTTCTTGTGCTGTACGGATGACGGCTGCCGTTGCCCACAAATAATCTGAAATCAATATCAGTACAAAGCCCTGTGTAGGTGCTTGTGCTGACATGTGAATACAGGGGCTTGTCGTACTTGCAAAAGAAGCCAAGGAGAATAGCTGCTGTTAGAAAAATAACAGAGCCAATAATCAGATTTCTTTTGAATTTGATTAGCCTTTTGTCCATTTGTTAACCTCCGATAAGAGATCATATCCTCTCCAGCACACCTGCAAAGAGTATTACATCATCCCTGATTACAAAATACACAAAGGGTCTGTCAAATCTCAGGGAGGTTGCGGGCATGCCTTTGAGAGTCACCTCGATACCTGCGCCTGCGCCGCCTTCGGTGCCTTTTTCGTCAACGCTGATTGAGGAGTTAAGCAGAAAATCGCTGATATAGGCAGACTGGGGCTGAGCGCCGAGGGCTGAGAAATCAGCTTTTGCCTGAGAGAACGCATCGGGCGCACCCATGCTGATTATTGAATCGCAGAGAGAAAGCCTGCTTTCCGATTCGAATTTCGGCAGCTGAACGCTGATGCTCTTTGTCTGCGCCCCTGCCATCATCTCCCTGAATGTATCGCCATCGAGAGAAGAAAGCAGATCGGACATGCTGACATTTTCATCGGGCAGCAGTGCGACAAAATAACTGCCGTCAGAATAGGGCTTTGCAAAGCCCGCTGCAAGCTCCGTTTCAAGATAGATGTTCTCGGTGGAGCCCATGAATTCTGCAGCGTAAACGGTGCCATCAGAAGAAGTGAATTCCCCTTCTCTTATGCTGTTTTCTGAATAAGGCACTGCCCACTCGCCGTCAAAGGAAAGGGCAGAAAGGATATACAGGCAGGCATCGGGAGGAATATCATTGATCAAAGAATCCACCCTGCCGTCAGTTACATCACTGACCCAGCGATTCATTCCTTCCACGGTGTCAGGACCGAAATCAGAAAGGGAAACCTGAGCATCGAGTGTGCTGCCAACGGCGGAAAGATAGCTTTCGCTGAGAGTAAGACGTCCGTCATTGCGAAGCCACAAAGATACAGCCCCGTCGCTGTCGGAAAGTGCAGCCCCCAGCGAGGACGCGAGAGCATTGAGGTTACCGTTATCGGTAAGAATACTCTCAAGCTGAGTTCTTGTATCGCCTGAAGCGCCGAGCGCGGCAGCAGTCAGCGCGGAGGATGCGCACAGAGGTGACAGAACTGTATTTTCACCGCTTTGCCACTGATGGCTAAGAAGCCCCAGTGCAAAATCAATGGAGCTTACCGTTTTATTATTTTCAGAAGACTGAACAGTCTTTGCTGCAGCAGGCTGAACAGCGCCCGATGAAGAGCTTAGAAGCACCGCGGCAGCAAGGAAAAGAGCCATAACACAAAGAAACAGATTTTTCTTCACAAATACCCCTCCGAGCAGAATTTCAAAATATATTATACCACCGCACACAACCAAATACAAGCAGTTTGACAACCCCGCTGCCAAGTAGTAAAATCGGAATAAAGAGGTGATGCGCTATCAATGCGTTTTTTATCTGGTGTATGACAGCAGTGTCGATTCCTGCAATAATCCGAGGAATTGTACTTGTAATGAACAGAAAAAGCAGAGCGGTGCCTTATTGCGTAAGAAGTGAAATACCCGACAGCGAGCAGCCGTATACAGTATATTTTGAACGCATACGCACCGTTGAAGGGCTGATTCTGTGCGCAATCGGAATATATTCCGTTTCCCTCATTCATGCCGACCCGATTTATACCTTCAGCGGAGAATTTGTGTGGCAGCTGATTCTGGGACTTATTTTTCTGGCGCTGGGATTACCCCTGTGCTTCTGCTGCTCCGCAGGCTGCGCGGCAATCAGCGCAAAAAGAGTGATAATCTACAGAACACGGTGCTTTTTCAAAAAAACACTGACAGCAATCCCACGAAAAGACATAAAGAATGCCTGTCGGATCAGCGCAGGGAGAAAGGGCGCTGTTTCGGCGTTTTTCTCCATGATTTCAGCCTTTCTCAAAGGTGACAGAAAGACTGCCGTACAGAAGATGGAAGCTGCTTTTCTGAGCGGATATCTTGAAGTCAGCACCGCAAAGGATACCCACAGAATCAGGCTCAGCTCGGCTCATGCAGACTATGCCCTGAGTGATATTGCCCAGCTATGCCGCAGTGAAAGCACAGGCGGCGAAAAAATCAGCCGCAGTTATTCTGTGCTGCCCCACATAATTCCTGCAGCGGCAGCGCTGATTTTCGTCATAATATCGGGAATAGCCCTGACATCAGGGGCAAAGGATGCAGTTGAGCGCCGTTATCTGGATGCGGTATATCTTGAAGACACCCAATCATTCAGTCAGGCGTATGTTGAATTTGAGCATCTTTCGGAGCAGTACGGATACCGCGACAGCGCCTTTCGCGCAGCGTACTGTTATGCAAGGCTTGAGCTTTATCAGGAAAACTACGAAAGCGCAGCGGAGAAGATAAAGGCGCTGCCTGATTTTGAAGAGAAGAGCGAGCTCCTGTACAGCTGCGCATTGATGTTGTCCGAGGGAGAAAGCGCAGCCAAAGCAGCAGAGCTGTTTGAGTCTCTCGGCGAGTTTGAGGACAGCAAAGAGCGTCTTGCGCACATTGAAGAGGTGTACAGTCTTTCGGTCGCTGCATACGAAAACGGCGATTATCTGACAGCGGCAGAGGGATTCACCATTCTGCGAGACTATAAAAACACTGCAGAATATGTGTCTCTCCTTGCTCAGGAAGCTGACAGGCTTGTGCCAAACGCAGGAAACCCGGAGAATCTTGAAAGCAAACAGATACTTGAGCGCTGCGCTCAGGCGCTCCCAATTCTGGAAGCCCTTTCCTGGGATTCACGGTGTGCTTCGCTGAAAGCACTATGCGAAGAATATATTTCGATCTATACCTTCGATTGATATAACAATAACCGCCTCAACTAATGTTGGGGCGGTTGTTGTCAGGTGTGAAGAAAAATATAGGAAAGAGGAAGAAATTATGAAGAAAAACTATTTGTCGTTATATCCGTTGGGATTCTGAGTGTGCCAGTTCCATGCGGAGGAGATGATGGTCTCAAGGTCGGAATGGGTGGGATTCCAGCCGAGGACTTCGCGAGCCTTTCTGTTGCACGCAATGAGAGTGGAGGGGTCTCCTGCGCGTCTGGGCTCAACCTTTTCGGGGATCTCCTTGCCGGTTACCTTGCGTGCAACGTCGATTATCTCACGGACTGAGTAGCCGTTGCCGACACCGAGGTTGAAGACATCGCTGTCGTTGCCGTTATCGAGATACTGAAGAGCTCTCAGATGAGCGTCAGCAAGGTCGAGAACGTGGATATAGTCGCGGACGCAGGTGCCGTCATGAGTGGGGTAGTCGTCCCCGAAAATGCCGATGTGGCTGCGCTGACCCAGTGCGGTCTTCAGTACCAGCGGAATCAGATGAGATTCGGGGCTGTGGTCTTCGCCGATGCCCACTTCCGTATTGGAGCCTGCGGCGTTGAAATAGCGCAGAGCCACATAGCGGATGCCGTAGGCCGTGTCGCTCCACTTGAGCATCTTTTCGATAGCAAGCTTGGTCTCCCCGTAGGGG
>JAZUPA010000054.1:0-25942 GCA_045604945.1 Acutalibacteraceae bacterium | reverse complement strand
CTTCTGGACTCCCGCTGAGACTCTCGGCGCTATCCTTTCCCAGGGCAACCCCGATGGTCTTGACTATCAGGAACTCCTCGATACCACCGTTGCTGGTATCACCGCTCCCGTTGCATAATCTGTAACTGAAGCTTAACTGTTAACCGGTTTTGCGGGCGGGTCTGACCGCAAGTGAAGACTCGCCCGCAATTTCTATCGCAATTACATTCCCCGTATTGGCACGGCATCCTTTAAGTGAGGAGAACAGCAGACATGAAAGATAAGTATGAAAGCAAAGGCTTTTTCCTGACCAGAGCGCTTAGGGACTGGGTGCTCGGTGATGGCTGGACAAAGCTTTCCCCGATTCTCTGGGGAATTGGCTATATGGGCCACGGACAGTTCGTAAAAGGTTTTCTTGCA
The DNA here is from genome assembly GCA_045604945.1 of Acutalibacteraceae bacterium. Taxonomy (GTDB): domain Bacteria; phylum Bacillota; class Clostridia; order Oscillospirales; family Acutalibacteraceae; genus JAISGQ01. The sequence continues at coordinate 25,543 of JAZUPA010000054.1, read as the reverse complement.
ACTATCTTCGAAGCAGCAATAATTGCTTTCACATGGTTGGTCGGAATTCCTTACCTTGATAAATTCAGCACACTCGGCACTCAGAGAAGAGAGTCGGTATACAACCCCGAAACCTTCAAGAATGAGGTTATCGAAGGCGATAACTCATTCCACATCCTTTTGTTCAGTGTTCTTACATTTGTAATCATTTTTGCTGCACTTGTTATTCTGTGCAACATTATTTCTGAATCACGCAGACTTCAGATTGACAAAGAGCAGGGCAGACATATCAACACCTTCAGAGAAGATGTATCTGCTATGTTCAACCAGAAGTTCCACATTACACTTCTCTTTATGCCCTGTCTCGGCATCATCCTGTTTACCATATTACCGATCATATTCATGATCCTTATCGCGTTCACAAACTACGACGAAGGTCATATGCCTCCCACAGAGCTCTTCACCTGGGTTGGCTTTGACAACTTCAAGAACCTTGTGAACATGACCTCTTCCGGATCCTTCGGCTATGCATTCGTAAGAATCCTCGGCTGGACCATCGTCTGGGCAGTATTCGCAACCTTTACCACCTATATCGGCGGTATCCTTCTTTCCATGTACACCAACAGCAAGGATACAAAGTTCCCGAAGCTCTGGAGAACACTTTTTGTTATCACAATTGCAGTTCCTCAGTTCGTATCCCTGCTTCTTGTCCGTAACTTCTTTGCAAAGAACGGTATTGTCAACAGCATCTGTTCAAGCCTCGGAATTACCGGATTCCTTCAGGATATAGGTCTTGTAGGCACCAACATCAACTACATACCCTTCCTGAACGATCCCAACTGGGCAAAGGTAATGATCATCCTCATCAACATCTGGATCGGTGTTCCTTACCTTATGCTTATCGCTACCGGTGTTCTCATGAACATCCCCGCAGACCTCTATGAGTCTGCAAAGATCGACGGTGCAAACGGCTGGCAGAGATTCTGGAAGATCACCATGCCCTATATGCTTTCCGTCACAGGTCCTTATCTCGTAACATCCTTCATCGGCAACATCAATAACTTCAACGTTATTTACCTGCTCACAAACGATGTTTACGTTACGATCGACCCGTACATGGCACAGGCACACGGTCAGGAAATAGACCTGCTGGTCACCTGGCTGTACAGACTGACAAACGACTATTACAACTACAAGATGGCATCTGTAATCGGTATCGTAATCTTCGTAATCTGTACGATCTTTACACTTATCGCATTCAACTATACCATTAAGGGAGATAAGGAGGATCAGTTTAAGATATGATTAGACGCAATCGTTTGGGCAGAGCGGTCAAACTGACCCTCAGGCACGTAGTCCTGCTTGTCCTCTCAGTCTTCTGGCTGATTCCCATAGTATGGCTTGTAGCAACATCTCTGAGCACCTACAGCGGTGTCAATGTTTCCAAGTTCTTCCCTGATGGCTATACTATCAACAACTACGTTGATGTTCTTACCAATACCGACAGTATCTGTAACTTCGGCGCATGGTTCAGGAACACATTCATCATCGCAACCTTCAACTGCATCATCTGCTCTGTTTTCGCACTTTCCGTTGCATACTCCATGAGTATTCTTCGCTTCAAGGGCAGAAAGTTCCTTATGAATGTCGGCGTACTGCTCGGTCTTTTCCCCGGATTCCTTTCCATGATCGCAGTATACTTCGTTCTTAAGTCTGTAGGTCTTACCGATTCCCACTTCGGACTTATCCTTGTTTACTCCGGAAGCTCCGGTCTTGGCTATCTCATCGCCAAGGGCTTCTTCGATACAGTATCTCCCTCCATCTGCGAGGCAGCACGTCTCGAAGGCGCATCCGAGCTGAGAGTATTTACAAGCATCATTCTTCCCCTTTCAAGACCTATCATCGTTTACACCGTCATCAACTCCTTCCTCAATCCCTGGATGGACTTCGTCTTTGCAAACATCATCATCAAGTCCCGTATTTCCGACAACTGGACAGTTGCAATGGGACTTTACAAGATGCTTGACAGAACATCCATCAATGAATACTTCTCAAGATTCTGCGCAGCAGGCGTTCTGGTATCAATTCCCATCTCCGTGCTGTTCATCATCATGCAGAAGTTCTATGTAGAAGGCATCACCGGCGGTGCATCCAAGGGTTAATTATCAAATCATAATTATCTTCTACCTGCTGACAACGCCACGAGGCTATATAGCCTTGTGGCGTTGTAGCTAAAAAATGATTATTTATCCGATAAAAATACCAATATATAACAGGAGGTGTTTGAAATCAGAAGTTTATCAGAGATACGCAGCTGGCTGGACAGTGAAAAAGGTGAGCAGCAGCTGGGCTATGTTTATGTAAGCGCAGCTGACGGGCTCAAGCCACAGAAGGACAGAATCAATGCACTTGTTGATAAGTTTGAGAAATTCGCACCGGAGATAAAGGAAGCATCGGTTTACAGCGCCCCCGGCAGAACCGAGATAGGCGGCAACCACACAGACCATCAGAAGGGCTGTGTTCTGGCTGCAGCGGTAACCCTTGATGCAATTGCAGTGGCGGCACCCAACGGAACAAACATTGTAAGAATCGATTCACAGGGCTACACTCCCTTTGAGGTTGACCTGAGCGATCTTACAGCAAGACCCACAGGTGATGTAAAACCCTGTGATGTTGTTCTTGGAATCGCCGATGCAATAGCCAAAAAGGGCTATAAGCCCCAGGGCTTTACCGCCTGTATCGAATCTCAGATACCCGGCGGCTCAGGACTTTCCTCCTCTGCGTGCTTTGAGGTTCTCATAGCAACCATTTTCAATGATATCTGCTGCAACGGTGAGCTGACTGCCCTTGATGCAGCGCTGGCAGGAAAGCATGCAGAAAATGTATTTTCAGGCAAGCCCAGCGGATTGCTTGACCAGGCAACAATTTCCTTCGGCGGTCTTGTATCCATGGACTTTGCAAAGGAGAATCCCGTACTCGATTCCCTTAAATATGATTTCGAAGCAAACAGCTATATTCTCTGCGTTGTAAACACAGGGGGCAGCCATGCTGATCTTTCTGCAGATTACGCATCCATTCCTGCGGATATGAAAAAGGTAGCTGACTATTTCGGCTATGAAGTTCTCAGCGAAGTTGATGAGGACGATTTCTGGTGGCAGATTGATACCCTTAAAAATGAATTGGGGGGCAGAGCAGTGCTCCGCGCCGTTCATTACTTTGACGAAACCGTCAGAGCTCTTGATCAGGCTGAGGCACTGAGAAAGGATGAGCTTGAGAGATTCCTTGAGCTTGTCAATGAATCGGGACGTTCTTCCGAAAACTGTCTGCAGAACATCAATCCCACCGGCGGTAGCGACGAGCGCAATGTCGCAATCGCACTTGAGTTTGCACGCCGCAGTCTTGACGGTCTCGGCGCATACAGAGTACACGGCGGAGGCTTCGCGGGTACCATACAGGCATATGTCCCCACAGAGATGTATGAGTCCTTTGAAGCCGGTATGGAAACGATATTTGGTAAAAACTGCTGCTTAAGGCTGAAGGTCAGACCTGTAGGCGGCGTAAAATTTGAAATGTAACGGAGGACACAAAATGAGAAAGTTTTCATTGACTGTTGCACTTCTTCTCGTGATGGCTATGCTGCTTGGAATGTTTGCAGGCTGCACAGAGAAGGAGAGCGGCACTGCAGCATCTGCCACAGACACAAATGACCGGGAGCAGGTCATCGATGTAGTTGAAATTGCTGATGTACCTGACTACAAGAATTCCGACGCTATGGAATCCGACATTTATGTCAAGAAGATCGATAACCTTGCTGATGACTTCATGATGGGCATGGATATTTCCAGCCTTATCGCACTTGAAGCAGCAGGCGCAAAATACTACAACTGGGATGGTTCTGCAGAGCAGGACATCTTCACAACCCTCGCACAGGCTGGCGTAAACTCCATCCGTGTCAGAGTATGGAACGATCCCTACGATGAAAACGGAAACGGCTACGGCGGCGGTAACTGCGACATCAACACCGCACTTGAGATCGGTAAGAGAGCAACCGCAGCAGGCATGGGTCTGATGGTTGACTTCCACTATTCCGACTTCTGGGCAGACCCTGCAAAGCAGATGGTCCCCAAGGCATGGGCAGATATTACTGACAGAAACGAGCTTACCGAGACTCTTTATGAGTATACCCGCGATAGCCTTCTTCTCCTCAGACAGAACGGTGTAAACGTTGTTGCTGTTCAGGTAGGCAACGAGACCACCTCAGGTCTTGCAGGTGTTACCAACAGCTGGAGCCGAGTATGCAAGATGTTCAACGCAGGCTCCAAGGCAGTCCGCGAGGTATACCCCGATGCAAAGGTTGTTGTACACTTTACAAACCCCAACACCGGCAACCTCCCCGAGAAGGCAGATTCCCTCAACGCAAACGAAGTTGATTACGATGTATTCGCAAGCAGCTACTATCCCAGCATGCACGGTACTCTTGACAACCTCTCCGAGCAGCTTGAGTACATCATCAACACCTATGACAAGGAAGTCATGATCGCAGAGACCAGCTGGCCCTTCACCACTGAAGACGGCGACGGCTGGGGCAACACCCTTAACGGCGGCACCATGTATCCCACCTCCGTACAGGGTCAGTCCAATGAGCTTGTCAGCGTTATCGAATGTATGGCAAACCTTGGCGACAAGGCAATCGGCGTATTCTACTGGGAAGGCGCATGGATTCCTGTAAACAACACCGCAGGACTTCAGGGCAGCGACTGGGAAGCAAAGTATGCTGCAAACCAGAAGCTCTGGGAAGAGTACGGCATCGGCTGGGCATCCAGCTATGCAGGCGAGTATGACGCAGAGGACGCAGGTCAGTGGTACGGCGGCTGCGCATGCGAGAATCAGGCACTCTTTGATTATAACGGTGTACCCCTTGAGTCCCTCAAGACCTTCGGTTATGTATACTGCGGAACCACCGCAGAGATAAAGCTTTCCACCGTTGAGGATGTAGTGGTTGAAGTCCAGAAGGATAAGCCCTACACACTCCCCGAGACCGTTGACGGCCGCTACAACGACCTCTCCATGAGACCTGTAGCAGTTGAGTGGAACGAAGAGGAAGCAGCGCTTATCGATACCGGCACAGTAGCTGACTATGTTGTAACCGGTAAGCTTGAAAACGGAAATACCGTTACCATCACCGTTCTTGTCAGAACCATCAACCTGCTCAAGAACCCCGGCTTCGAGGACGGCAGCCTTGGCTGGACAGTTGAGTCCACCGGCGCACAGAAGCAGATCGACAAGGAGACCCCGAGAAGCGACACATACTGCATGCACTTCTGGGATGCATCCGACAAGGACATCAAGTTCTATCAGACCGTAGAAGTCAAGACTGACGGTACCTACCGCTTCGGCGGCTGGCTGCAGGGCGGCGAGGATACCAGCTACTGCAAGCAGGCATATGTTTACGTCACCGTAAACGGCGAAACCCTCAAGACTGACTTCGAAGAGCCCATGACCGGCTGGAAGCAGTGGACAAGCGCATATGTCACCGGACTTGACCTCAAGGCTGGCGATACAGTTGAAGTTGGCTGCTATGTTTCTTACGCTGCAAAGGGCTGGGGAACACTTGACGACTTCGAGTTCTCCATGATCTAAAAACAAAGAAAGCCGCGCAAAACGCGCGGCTTTCGTTGCATAAAAAATATGCTGCATAAAAATATGCTGCATGAAAGGGAAATATATGGCTAAGTTATTTTCTAAGATAAAGGGCTTTATTCACGGCGGAGACTACAACCCCGAGCAGTGGCTCGACAGACCTGACATTCTCGCCCGCGACATCGAAATGATGAAGGAAGCCCATGTGAACTGTGCAACTCTCGGCGTTTTCGCATGGTCAGTTCTGGAGCCGGAGGAGGGCGTGTTCAACCTCGACTGGCTTGAGGAGATAATCAACAACCTCTACGAAAACGGTATATATACAATTCTTGCAACCCCCACGGGAGCCAGACCTGCATGGCTTGCGCACAAGTATCCCGAGGTGCTCAGGGTAGCATCGGATAACGTCCGCAATCATTTCGGAGTGCGCCACAACCACTGTATGCAGTCCCCTGTGTACCGCGAAAAGACAGAAATAATAATCCGCAGGCTTGCAGAGCGCTTCGGAAATCATCCCGCCGTTATTCTCTGGCATATTTCCAACGAATTCGGCGGCGAGTGCTACTGCGACAAATGCGTTGCAAAGTTCAGGGAATGGATAAAGAACAGATATAAGACCGTTGAAAACCTGAACAGGGAATACTGGACAACCTTCTGGAGTCACAGATATACTTCCTTTGAGCAGGTTGAGCCCCCTTATGATAACGGTGAATTCTCCGTCATGGGCTTGAATCTCGACTGGAAGAGATTTACAACATGGTCCATGAAGGACTACATGGACCATGAGATTGCAATCCTCAGAGAGATGACCCCTGAGATTCCCATAACAACAAACTTCATGCGCTGCTTTGACGGACTTGACTACGATGTAATCAAGCAGTCTCTCGATGTAATCTGCTGGGACGGCTACCCCGAGTGGTGCAATAATTACGAGCCCCTCTGGCAGACAGCAGCGGATATGGCATTCGACCATGCACAGATGCGCGGCTACAGCGGCGGCAAGCCCTTTATGCTTATGGAAAGCGTACCCAGTCAGGTCAACTGGCATCCCATAAACAAGCTGAAAAGACCTCATATCCACAAGCTTTCAAGCCTTCAGGCGGTTGCCTGCGGCTCGGATACAGTGCAGTATTTCCAGTGGAGAAAGGGCAGAGGCTCCTTTGAGCAGTACCACGGCGCGGTGATTGACCACCTCGGACGAAATGATACCCGCGTTTTCAAAGATGTGCAGGAGGTAGGCGCCATTCTCAAAGAGCTTGAATCGGCAAATGGAAGTGTAGTAAAAGCAAAAGCCGCAATTATCTATGACAGACAGAATGCATGGGCAATAGACGGCGTGTCGGGCTTCAAGCTTCATAATATGGGCTATGACCGTACCTGCCGCGACTGGCACAACGCGCTGACAAAGAGAGGCGTGGAAGCCGATGTAGTAGGCTGCGACGCTGACCTGAGCGAATATTCCCTTGTTATAGCACCCATGCTGTACCTGCTGGGGGAAGGAGTGGCTGAAAAGCTGAAAGCCTTTACGGCAAAGGGCGGTATATTGGCAGCAACCTACTTCACAGGCTATGTAAATGAGAATACCCTTAATTTTCTCGGCGGATTCCCCGGCGACGGACTGACAGAGGTTTTCGGTCTCTACAGTGAGGAATGTGATGTTCTCTATCCTGGAGAGACAAATGCCCTTGTAATCGGTGAAGATGAATACAGCCTTTATGACCTTTGCGAGGTTATCAAGCCTCAGACAGCAAAGGTGCTGGGCAGGTACAAAACCGATTTCTATGCCGAAACCCCAGTGCTGACAGTCAACGAATATGAAAAGGGCAAGGCTTATTATATTGCAGCCCGCACCGAAAAAGACGGCACGGAAGCAATTGCTGATATGCTTATCAAAGCCGCAGGCATCGAGACAACTGACCTTCCCGAGGGAGTTGAAATGCACATTCGTGAGGATGAAGAAAACGAATATGTATTCTACCTCAATTTCTCTGACGAGCCAAAGACAGTAAACGGCACAGCCCTCAAGCCCTATGAGATTAAAATGATAAAAAGAGCCAGATAAAGATAAATCCCCTCTGGAAAACAGAGGGGATTTATGATAGTATATGTCTGAAAACGGATTCGTCGGGGGATAATATGAAAATAACGATAAAGCAGAAGCATGGTGTAAAGTTCAGAATCTGTACAGGCAATGCGGAGTATTACGTTGATGAATCAATCCCTTCCGTTGATGCGGATATCAGTGAGGGATTTGTAACCGTCGAAGAAGTTGATAAAAAGGAAAAGCTGACTGTTGGCAGGATGATACTGTATGTGCTGTATCAGGTGTTTATGGTGATAGCACGTGTTCTGTTTCAGGCAAAGCCCGACTGGCGCGACAGCATTGATCCCTTTGTTCTGAAAAGCAAAATTGAGGTTCAGGGAAATATTCAGAAGCTGACAATAAAATATACCCCGGGCGGCTACAACAAAAAGAAAGAGCAGTTTTATACACCTGAGCTCAGGTGCGAAGAGGAAGAAGTCAGCATAACAACAGAAGTCAGACCTGATTACAAAAGCGTAAAAAGCGTGTTCATTGATTGGGCGGTGAGCTTTGCGGTGCTTGCGTTGATTGCAGTTGTTTTGCTTCTGATGATGCTGTTCCTGCCTGCAAATCCGATTGATGCAGGCGTTGCAGTGCTGGTATGGGCAGTGATTGCTGCAATAGTAATCGGCGTTGGTTTTTGCGTTCTGTACAACAGAGAAAAGTACAGTGAAATAAAGGAAATGCTGAAAAAATATGAATAACAGAAAGCCGCATTCTTTATCGAATGCGGCTTCATTATTGACAGCTGTTAAGAATATGTTCTTTACTTTGAGATTTGTCGTGATATAATCAATATATCAAAAGATTGGGAGAAATGATAAGATGAGCAGCAGCTTCATGGCAATGATGTCCAGAATGAAATACATTTCAAGATGGGCTCTGATGAGAAATACACGGCAGGAGAGTCTCAGTGAGCATACCCTTGAGACGACAATGATAGCCCACCTTCTGTGCGAGATAAAAAACAGGCGCCTTGGGGGCAATGTGGATACGGGCAAGGTTGTTCTGCTGGCACTGTATCACGATGCAGGGGAGATAATCACAGGCGATATGCCCACCCCCGTAAAATACCACAGCGATGAGATGCGTCATGCATACAAGCAGGTTGAGCTGATGGCAGCGGAAGCGCTGACCGCGAAGCTCCCCGACGACCTGAGACGGGTATATGAACCCCTTCTTTATGAAAACGGCACAGAGGAAGAAAACCGCATTGTCAAAGCAGCCGACAAGCTCAGCGCACTGGTCAAATGCATAGAAGAGCGCACCGCCGGCAACAGTGAATTCCGCGTAGCGGAGGAGAGCACGCTGGCATCAATAAAGGCGATGGGGATGGAGGAAGTGGAAATATTCCTTGAAGAATTCCTGCCGGGATACTTCCTGACCCTCGATGAACAGGGACAATGATTAAAATGCTGAAGCTTTTGCTTCAGCATTTCAGACTGTCAAAGAACCTCTTTAGAGCCTCCCTCTGACGAGGGAGGTGGGTTTTGCGTAGCAAAACTCGGAGGGAGAGATTTGATAAAACCGCATAATTATGCGGTTTTGGACTACCCCTCAGTCACTTCGTGACAGCTCCCCTGACAAGGGGAGCCAAGTGTGGTGACTTTTTTGACAAGCTCAAGACGCAGACTTTTGTCTGCGTCTTTTTTATCGGAACATTATTCTTCTTCAATAGCTCTGATGGCGCTTATATAGTATCCGCCGTCCACAGCATTGAGGACATACTCCATCATCTTATAGTAGTCGGAATCCTTCATGTTCTCTTCGGTTGCGCTGACATAGCCAACCTCAAGGAGAACCTGGGTACGGGAACCGATATGACTGATCTTGACGATGGAAGGCTCGATATCACCGCTGGTGGTGATAACATGGAAGCAGTCATCAGCTGCACTGTAGTAGTAAATCTTTTCATCCTCGATTGAGTACATATTTGCAAAATCGATGGTGAATTCTTCTCCGAACAGCACCTTGCCTGACTTTTCCACGTCAGCGGAGGGGATGAGAAGTCTGGTCTCATTCTCAACCTCGAGAGCGGTGTAGGACTGATCGGCAGCAGCCTCGCCATAGGTCAGACGATTGATGGCAGCCTCTACAAGAACGTTGTTGTCAACGGACGAAATGGTCTCAAAGGGTTCGGGGTCAGCGTTGACAACAGGCAGAATGAAGGATGCATAGTCGGTCTGTGAGCCGCCGGAATTTGATGCGGTGGGGATTCCGTTGATAAACCAGACAACAACAAAAATAAATCCGATAATGGCAAAAACCATTGTTGCTCCGCCGATTATAGCCGAAACTCTGCGGCGCTGGCGTTTATCCTTAATAATCATGTCGTCTCCTTCCTCCAGCCATTGCTCAAAGAAATCATCGTCATCCGGAGCAAGTCCGGGTGTTGAAGCGGAAAAAACAGCAGTGGCTTCTTCGGGGCGTGTTTTTCTGATGAACAAGGTCTCGTCCTGAGCAACTCCGGGAGAGTAAGCCGAAGGATCGGCAAGCTCGGAGGAAATCCTGGTCTCAAAGTTGCGTCTGCGGGGTGCAGCGGGGATGCTGACGGGGGTGGGAAGCTCGGTTACGATAACCTCATCATCGTCATCCTCTTCCTCAGAATACTCATCGTATTCTTCGTATTCATCCTCGTACTCGTAGTAATCCTCGTCAAAATCATCGGAAGTCTCATCTGCTTCGACGTTTTTCGCAGGGGAGACATAGACCTTCACATCGTCCTCTTCCTCTTCTTCCTCAGGCTCAGCGGCATCCTCGGATTCCCCGTCTTCTGAGGGAGTTTCCTCTTCGAAAGGCTCCGCTGCATCCTCCTCTGCGATGATCACAACATCTTCGTCAGGGGCTTCCTCTTCGTCAGCGGGCTCTTCGGAAGGCTCATCAATTTCAGGCTCGGCGTTTTCGGCTGCATCCTCTGTGGAAGACTCAGGCTCGGCTTCCGCTTCGGTGATGACCTCGGCAGATTCCTCAGCGGATTCGTCTTCAGTGAGGACCTCATCAGCTTCTTCTGCGGTTTCAGGGGGAGTATCTTCCGCCTCTGCAGCTTCGGACTCTTCCTCGGGTGCAGCTTCTGCGGAGGGAGCTTCCTCCTCGATAACAGTATTTTCCTCAGGTGCAGCAGCCGATTCGGCAGCTTCTTCTGCGGTCTCAGCCGCAGGCTCACTTTCAGCAGCGCCTTCAGTGATAACCTCAGGGGCATCGGGAGTGATGAGCTCTGTGACAGAGGAAATAAGAACAGCAGCAGGAACGCTTTCGGCGGTTGTGTCCTTTGAAAAATCGCTTTCTTCTGTGATGATCACCGCAGCTGCTGCGGTCTCTGACTTACTTTCCGTCTCAGCAGAGGGAATCTTGCTGCTCAGTGCTGCAAACTGTGCAGCTCCTGCAACGGGAAGTGCTGCAGCCATCGCGGCGGCAGTATCCTCGGGTACTTCGGGCGCAGTTTCCTGAACGGGCTCAGGCTGAGGCTCGGGGGCAGGTTCAGAAACTTCCGGAAGAACAGTGGGTATTTCAATAGGCTGAGTGCGGAGTCTTTCCGCCTCATCGAGGGCATTCTGTCTTATTTCGTCAAGATAGGGGTTATCGGAAGTGTGTGAAGCAGGCTTATAGGAAGCGGTTGCCCTGGCTGCCTGCATGGATGCCAGCTGAGCGCGGCGGGTCTGCTTGCCGCGGCGGGCGGCATCCTGAGCACTGCGTGAGCTGCTCTGAGTGCGTGTGGTCTGGGTTCTTTGCTGGCGCTGCACATTGCTGCTCTGAGGACGGGCATCGTTGCCGGAATGGGGCATGTGTGCCTTATCCTCATAGGCATGGAGTCTTGCCTGCTCCTGTTCGCGCTCAAGCTGCTTTATGCGTACCGGATCAACACTTTCCGGATGATATATCTGCTCTGGACGAGCACTGCCCGGCGGAAGGTAGCCGGAATAGGGGTTGGGTCTGTTATAGCGTTCGCTGTAGCTCGCAGGGCGCTGACTGTTCCCCGAATTGTAGCGCGATGAGGGTGAAGACCCCGTACGGTGCGAGCCTGATCTGTTATCCGCCATATCCGAACACCTCCTTGTAGAATTCTGTAATGTTCATTTATTCTCTTATCTGACCGTCGCCGAGAATAATATACTTCTGGCTTGTCAGGTGCTTTAAGCCCATGGGACCTCTGGCGTGAAGCTTCTGGGTGGAAATACCTATTTCCGCGCCGAGACCGAAGATTCCGCCGTCGGTAAAGCGTGTGGACGCATTGACATAAACTGCAGCAGCTTCAATCTCTGCGGTGAATCTGCGTGAAGCGTTGTAGTCTCTGGTAACAATTGCCTCGCTGTGACCGCTGGAGTATCTGGTGATGTGCTCGATTGCATCATCAAGACTGTCAACTACGCGGCAGGCAAGGATATAATCAAGAAATTCGGTGCCGTAATCCTCCTCGCAGACAGGCACGACCCTGTCGCCGAGAATGGATTTTGTCTGCTCACAGCCGCGGATCTCAACCTTTTTCTCATCGAGCTTTGCAGCGATTGCAGGAAGAGCCTTTTCGGCAATATTCTTATGAACGAGAATGGTCTCGATAGCATTGCAGACGCTGGGACGGCTGGTTTTTGCGTTGTAGATGATATTAACCGCCATATCGATATCGGCAGTCTCATCAACATAGACGTGACAGTTGCCGACGCCTGTTTCGATAACGGGAACGGTGCTGTTCTTTACAACAGACTGAATAAGTCCTGCGCCGCCTCTGGGGATGAGAACATCGAGGTACCTGTTAAGGCGCATGAGCTCGGTTGCAGTCTCGCGGGAGGTATCCTCAACCAGTGCAACACAGTCCTCGTCAAAGCCCGCCTCCTTCAGCGCACTGCGAAGAACAGCGGTTATGGCGAGGTTCGAATTGATAGCATCTGAGCCGCCGCGAAGGATGCATGCGTTGCCTGCCTTGAAGCAGAGAGCAGCAGCGTCGCTGGTTACATTGGGACGTGCTTCGAATATGATGCCGCATACACCGAGAGGAACGCGGACACACTTTATATCAAGACCGAGATGTCCGATTCCGCCGCTGATTATCTCACCGCAGGGGTCGGGGAGAGCCGCGACCTCGCGGATTCCCTGGGACATACCTGCAATGCGGGCTGCGGTGAGGGAGAGACGGTCGAGAAGGCTTTCCTTCATGCCGTTTTCAACACCTCTTGCAACGTCCTTTGCGTTTGCTTCGAGAATGGCATCAGCATTGCTGTCGAGAGCATCAGCCATTTTAAGCAGAGCAGCGTTCTTGTCGGCGGTGGAAGCGGTTGCAAGTTTTCTTGCGGCGCGCTTCGCGTTTTTTCCCATAAGTATAAGATCTGTCATACTCTTTTTCGCCCCTTAATCAATAAATTATATCACTTTTTGATTCTGTTTGCAACAAAATGTGTGCCGATCTGCTCGCCCTCGATTATCCTGCGGATGTTGGAGGGTGAATCTCCTGCACAGATATAGGTCTCAATACCTGCCTTGCAGGCGCGCTCTGCAGCATCGAGCTTTGTGATCATGCCGCCTGTGCCGCGGTTTGAGCCGCTGCCGCCGGCAAGAGCGCGGATGCTGCTGTCGATGTTGAGCACAACGGGAAGGCGTACGGCATGGGGATTGTTTCTGGGATCGCTGTCATAAAGACCGTCCATATCGGTGAGCATAATAAGCATATCGGCGTTGATGAGAACGGCAACAATTGAAGAAAGATTGTCGTTATCACCTATATTATGTCCTGACAGCTCGTCAACGCTCACAACGTCGTTCTCATTTACAACGGGAATAACACCCATTCTGAGAAGCTCTTCCATGCAGTTTGTAACGTTTTCGCGGCGATGGTCGTCATCGATGACATCCCCTGTGATAAGCACCTGAGCGGTCTTTCTGCCGTACTCGCCGAAAAATTTATCATACATATACATAAGCTCGCACTGACCTACGGCAGCACATGCCTGACGGGCAGTGATCTCGGCAGGTCTCGAATCAAGACCGAGCTTGCTTACGCCGACGCCGATAGCTCCGCTGGTAACAAGAACAGCCTCGTTGCCGGAATTGCATATATCGGAAATGACTCTGCAAAGCTTATCGATTCTGCCGATATTGGGTTTACCGTTGTCATAGGTCAGGGTGGAGGTACCGACCTTGACTACTATACGAATTGAGTCTGCCAATTTATTCCCCTCCGCATTATTTCAGAGTGATTTTAATATTTTTGTTTTCCTCGGCTGCGTCGAGCATGGTGTCAATGATGCTCTGACCGTAGCCGTCCATTGCTTCGCTGAGCTTTCTGCTGCCCTTGATAACGATTTCGGTATCCTCACTTCTCTCGGTGAGAAGATCGTGGAGGGCATCAAGATTCTTTCCGTAATAGGCAGGAAAGGACAGCCTTCTTGCGATATGGGCGTGAGCCTTCTCACGGGTTTTCATAAATCTCTGATAAATTCTTACTTCCATGTGCCTGTCTCCGTATCGTACTGAACAAAGCTCTCGTAATGATCGTCGGTGTAGAAGATAAGACCGTCGTTTGAGTAAACTATGCGCTTTGCGTTTCTGCCGCCGCGGACATAATCGATGTCGCACTCATAATACTGTCTGCCGCTCTTTTTGGGGAGAAGACCCTCGCGGTTGCCGAACTTGTCGCCGCCGATGCTCATGCCCGGTGCAGCCTCTGCAACGGTGTCATACTCATCCTGCCAGCCCCAGTCGCGGGCTTCGCTCTTGGTTATGTAGTTTGGAGGCAGCTCGCCGAAATTGGCAAGATAAGCAGCAACCTCATCTCTTGTGTTGTAATCCTCGCCGTAAACAACCTTTGCGCCGACCGTGGGAGCCTCATCCTCGCCGCCTGCATCGGCATCGGTGGAGGACATTGCCGCGTCGTAGCCTTCGCCGTCGGTGTCGGTATCTGAAACATCGTCAAGAACGGTGAAATCATCGCTGACGCCGATGTTTATATCATCGTCTGCAGTTTTTGCGTCATCTCCGGAGGAGAGGGAAATAATAAGACCGATTACAAGAATAACCGCGATAATGCCGTAGATGATTTTTGTTCTCTTGTCAAGCTTCTTCCATTTTTCAACAAATTGATTCAGCTTATCCATTGCAGAGGGTCACTTCCAATCAGATTAATATTCGATATATTTTAACACGCTAAATCATTCTTTTCTACTATATAAGTGAAAAAAACTCAAAATATCCATATATAATAAAAAGAAGCCGCGATTTCCGCGGCTTCTTGGTTATTTGTGGGAATATCGGCTTCCTGCTGAAAAATAAACAAGGTGCAAAGTAAATAATTGTTGCGGCGAAGGGGAATCTGTAGTAATATAAAATCAGGAAAACTGAAAGGAGTACAGATATGAGCAATAATGCGGGAAAAAAGGGGAAGAAAGCGGTTTCTGCGGTACTTGTTCTGGTGGTGATCGCAGGGCTTGCAGCGGCGTATTTTCTGACAGAGGATTACAGAGCATACACCGAGGGTGTAAAGCTTCTGGAGAGCAGAGCATACGGTGCCGCTGCGGAGATTTTTGAAGAAATTCCTGATTACAAAGACAGTGCCGAGCTTTACAGAGCTGCAAAATACGGCATTGCAGAAGGTCTGATGGATAAAAAGGATTACGACGAAGCGGTGGAAATCCTGAAAGAGATTGCAGATTATTCAGACAGCGGCGAAAAGATAAGCGAATGTTATTACAAAATGGCTGAGCAGTGTCTGAGAAAGGATGAAAACGACGGCGCTTATGAGTATTTCATCCTTTCGGGAGATTACCTTGACGCCGCAGAGCGTGCAGATGAAGCCATCTATGCAAAGGGTCACGACGCGTTTATGGACGGTGATTACGACGAGGCTTTTGAGTGCTTCGACAGGCTCGAAGGGGAAGAGGAGGACTACGGTCACCGTCATTTCCGCAGGCTGGAGGATGCGGAGAAATTCCTTGATTCAAAGCTCGATGACCTTGAGAAGTTCATAAAGTTTTATATCGCAGAGGAGCTTGAGGGCGAAAAATATGAAGATTATGACGGGGTGGATGTATACACCGAGATCATAAATTACATAGACTTCCATGCTGGCACCGCGTACTATTACGAAGAAGAAAAGCAGGTTACAATACAGGTTACAACCTATTACCAGGGCGAGATCATTCTGGATGCATGGGAGAATGGCGACACCTCAGAGCTCACAGATCTCCAGAAGGAGGTACTGGATGCAGCCCTTGAGGTCGTGGAGCAGGCGAATGCAGAAACAGGAAATGACCTTGAACTGGAAAAGTGGCTTCATGACTGGCTGTGCCGCCGTGTTGAATATGACAGCCCGAATATGGATGTAAATACAGTGGAGTTTGTTGCCCTCAGGCAGCTCAACTGCATAGGCGCGATTCTGGACGGACGTGCAAACTGCCAGGGCTATACCGATGCGTTCTATCTGCTGGGCAATCTGGCAGGGCTTGATGTCGGCATAATCTTCGGTGATGCAGGCGGCGGACATATGTGGAACAGCATAAAGCTGGACGGAAAGCGATATATCGTGGACGTCACCTTTGATGACAACTCCGAAGAGGACTGCGGCGGATGGTTCTACACCTATTTCAACATCCCATGGGATACAGAGGTCTACGCCGTTGACGGCGGCGCACAGACGATTCCTGCCATGGAGTTCATGTTCAATAAGGATGTCAGCTACTTCGGAATGACCGACTGCTGCTTTGACAATACAAAGGATGCGGCGAAGAATATAGTCGGCAAGCTGAAGGCAGACGGGCATAGCTGGGCTCATGCAATGGTCGAGGGCAAAGAGGTCAGCTGGGATGACGCAGACAAGGCTCTGGATGAAGTGAGAGGGAGCTTTGGAAGCGGCACAACATGGTGGATATTTGTCGATTACTATGCAGGTAATTCCTACATCAGTGTGATAATCGAATAGTTATCTGAACGGGCAGCGCCGCAACGGGCGCTGCCCGTTTTCAGTTGTTGATTTTGCCGGGGTTTATATGCCATTTATTGTACAAATCACCTGAGCAAAATTGTCATATCCACAAATTATTCATAATGATTGTTCAATTTAACCAAAATGCACAGTAAATTTTCTGATATTGGGACAGTTTTTGTATTGTTGCGATTATTTTTATTGAAATCCTGAAACCGTTAATATATAATGTTAAGTAGCTTAGTTATCGGATGAGTGAATATGCGGTAATTGCACATACCGAAACGTGCTAAATATATTTCCCAATGTGGAACCATTTGAAAGGGGTTTTCTACCTTGAAACAGTATCCCGCTAAAAACATTATCAACGTCGTTCTCGCAGGTCACAGCGGAAGCGGCAAGACTTCTCTTGCAGAGGCAATGCTCTATCTTGCAGGAGTAACAGACAGAATCGGTAAGATCGTAGACGGAAATACCGTTTGCGACTTTGACCCCGAAGAAGTAAAGCGTACCTGTTCCGTTTCCGCAGCGGTTGCACCGCTTGAGTGGAAGGGAAATAAAATAAATGTCATCGATGCTCCGGGTCAGTTTGACTATGCAGGCGGCGCACGCGAAGCTTACAGAGCTGCAGAGTGTGCAATCGCTGTTGTCTCTGCCCGTTCCGGCGTTTCCGTCGGTGCTGAGAAGGCTATCAAGATGGCAACCGAGCGCAACATGTCCAAGATGATCTTCATCAACAAGCTCGATAAGGAAGGCGTAAGCTTCCAGAAGACCCTTGAGTCTCTCCGCGAGGTATTCGGTCAGGGCGTCTGCCCCGTTGTTGTTTACACAAACGGCGTATATGTCAACATGATCGAGAACAAGGCATACAAGATGAACGGCACCAAGATGGCTGCCTGCGATGTTCCCGCTTTCGATGAGTATGAGGATTACATGACTGAGATTTCCGAGGCAGTCGCAGAGGCTGACGAAGAGCTCATGATGAAGTATTTCGACGGCGAAGAGTTCACCCATGACGAGATCGTTGCAGGTCTCAAGAAGGGTGCATTCGAAGGCTCCGTTATCCCCGTATTCTGCGGTATCGCAAGTGATGCAGCAGGCGCAGAGCTCCTCCTCGACGGTATCACATGGCTTGCTCCCAATGCTCTTGAGGCAAGACCCCAGACCGCTAAGGACGAGGACGGCAACAAGGTTGAAATCAATGTTGATGAGTCCGCTCCCACCGCAGCTGTAGTCTTCAAGACCGTTGCTGACCCCTTCGTAGGTAAGCTCAGCTACTTCAAGGTATATGCAGGCAAGATCTCCTCTGACACACCCGTTGTCAACATGAGAACAGGCGCAAACGAGAAGATCGGTAAGACCCTCCTCATCCGCGGCAAGAAGCAGGAAGATGTTCCCTTCATCGGCGCAGGTGATATCGGCGCAGTTCCCAAGCTTGCAAACACCCTTACCGGCGATACTCTCGCTTCTCCCGCACGCAAGGTTACCCTTGCAGGCGTAAAATATCCCGGCACCTCCCTTTCCATGGCTATCATGCCCAAGGCAAAGGGCGAAGAGGAAAAGGTTGCTCAGGGTCTCCAGAAGCTGAACGAGGAAGATCCCTCCTTCACCTTCGGCACCAACACCGAGACCAAGCAGATGGTTCTCAGCGGTCAGGGCGACCAGCACATCGACGTTATCGTTTCCAAGCTCAAGGCTAAGTACAATGTTGACACCAACATTGAGACTCCGAGAGTTGCATACAGAGAGACCATCAGAAAGACAGTTTCCGTACAGGGCAGACATAAGAAGCAGTCCGGCGGTCACGGTCAGTTCGGCGACATCTGGGTACGTTTCGAACCCTGTGATGCACCCGGTCTCGAGTTTGCAGAAGAAGTCGTCGGCGGTTCTGTTCCCAAGAACTTCTTCCCCGCAGTTGAAAAGGGTCTCAACGAGTCCATGCAGAAGGGTGTTCTCGCAGGCTATCCTGTTGTAGGCGTCCGTGCAGTTCTCTATGATGGTTCCTACCATCCCGTTGACTCCTCTGAAATGGCATTCAAGACTGCTGCAAACATCGCATTCAAGAATGGTATTCCTCAGGCAAGCCCCACACTTCTCGAGCCTATCGGAACCCTCAAGGCATACGTTCCCAACGATAACATGGGCGACGTTATGGGCGAAGTCACAAAGCGCCGCGGCCGTGTTCTCGGTATGAATCCTGCTGACAACAATCTCCAGGAGCTCTGCGCTGAGGTTCCCATGGCTGAAATGGGCGACTTCTCCACCTTCATCCGTCAGACTGCACAGGGCAGAGGTTACTTCACCCTTGAGTTTGAGCGCTATGAGGATGCACCTCCCATGGTAGCACAGAAGGTTATTGAAGAAGCAAAGGCAAGAGCTGAAGACGAATAATCTTTAAGAACAATCTTTAAACAGAAACGCCGCTCATCACGAGCGGCGTTTTTTGATAATTATATGAAAATTCAGGAAAATAAATATTGAAATATCCTGAAAATTACTGAAAAATCATGTCAGAGAGCAGAAAGCAGAAAGCACCGTCGGATTCATTCCTGACGGTGCTTTTAAATTATGCTGATTCAGCTTTCCACAAGGATTCTCAGTGCTTCCAGATATCCGTCAAAGCCCTTGCCCTTGATGGTTGCAACGCAGGCTCTGCGTATATAGGAAATCTTTCGAAAATCCTCTCTCAGAACGGGGTCGGAAATATGTACTTCCACAGTGGGGATGGACACCGCCTTGACAGCATCAAGTATCGCGACACTTGTATGAGTGTAGGCGGCAGGATTGATTATAATACCCTGACATCTGCCGTAAGCGCCCTGGATGGCGTCAACTATAGCGCCCTCGTGGTTGGACTGGAAAAACTCCACCTCAACACCGAGTCTGTCTGCCTCGGCGCTTATAAGAGCAACCAGATCATCGTATGTACCCTTGCCGTAAATATCGGGCTCGCGAAGTCCCAGCATATTAAGGTTCGGACCGTTAATGACGAGAATTTTCACAAAAATCACTCCATATCGCATTTGCACACTCTTCCGGTGTGCCGTCGTTTGAAACCATGACATCGCGGAATTTTTCATAGAGAGGAGCGCGCTGCTCATAGAGAACAGCAAGGTCTGTGCTCTGGGAAATAGGTCTGCCGTCCTTGGGGAGAAGGCTGATTTCGCGGTCTATATGGTAGATTCTGCTGTTCTGGGCGAGCAGAGCATAATTACGCCCGTTTTTAACGATGCCGCCGCCGGTGATAATGATCTTACCGCTTTCCTTGCCGACCTTTTCAAGCTCATAATGCTCGAGATAGCGGAAGTAATCCTCGCCGTCCTTCTCAAATATTTCAGGAATTGAAATACCCTCGTTTTCAACAATAAGAGCGTCGATATCGATAGCTTCTCTGCCGGTCATTTCGGCAAGGAGCGCGCCGATGGTGGACTTTCCGCAGCCGGGCATGCCGATGAGGGCGATATTTTCCTGCTCAGCGGCGAGGATGGAATAAACCCTCTCAACCTCGGAATCCTCGATTTTCTTATCGAAGAACATCTCCTCAGCAGCCTTTGCCTGAGCAATAAGCATGGGCAGTCCTCCTGCATAGGGGATACCGAGAGTTTTGCAGCGAAGCAGGAATGCGGTTCTCAGCGGATTGTAAACAATATCAACAGCACCCTCACAGTGAGTAAAATGAGCAGGGTCGATGAGGGTTTCGCCGTTGTTGGGATACATACCGACAGGGGTGGTGTTGACGATTATCTGAGCATCGTAGTGACGGTCGATGTTGCTGTAGTTGTTCTCGCCGTTGATGTCGAAAACAACAATTTCCTTTGCACCCATCTTTCCTGCGGTATATACAACAGCCTTTGAAGCGCCGCCGTTGCCGAGAACAACGACCTTTTTGCCCTCAAAGGAGATGCCGGAACGGCGGACGGTATACTCAAAGCCGTCGGTATCGGTGTTGTGTCCGATAAGCTTTCCGTCTTTTCTGACGATGGTGTTTACGCTGCCGACACCCTTAGCTGCATCGGTCAGCTCATCACAGTAAGGCATGACGTCGATTTTATAAGGAATAGTAACATTTATAGCATCAAATTCATCTGAACGAAGAAAACTCTCAAGCTCTTCAGGCTCCTTTTCAAAGAGCACATAACCCTCACAGCCGAAGAGACTGTGAATTCTCGGAGACCAGCTGTGACCGAGTTTTCTTCCAAGCAATCCAAATCGTGTTCCCATTACAAAAACTTCTTTCTGAAATTATTGGTTTATATTTCCTGATAGCATCCGAGGAAGGAGAAGGAAGCACAGCTCTTCTCAAGCTCTGTGAGCATGGCTACAACGCCGCTTTCGCGGACGGAAGCATCCAGCTCGAGGAAGAAGATGAACTCAAAATCACTTCCCACAACAGGACAGCTTTCAAGCTTTGACAGGTTTACGCCGTGTGCGGAAAGATTGGAAAGAATCGAGCACAGGGCGCCGGGTTTATCGGAGCATGCAAGCACAAGGCTTATCTTGTCAGCTCCTGCATAGATTGCGGGCTTCTTGCCTATGCAGACAAATCTTGTGTAATTGTTTGCGCTGTCGGCAATATCCTCAGCAAGGATATCAAGACCGTAAAGTGCGGCACATTCGGGAGAAGCAATAGCGGCAATGTTACTGTTTTCGCACTCTGAAACAAGCTGTGCAGCTTCAGCGGTGTTGCGGCAGGCGGAGGTTGAAATATCCTTGTGAGCGGCAAGAAATCTGGAGCACTGACCGAGAGCCTGCTCATGGGAGCGGATTTCGGTAATATCCGAAAGCTTTGCGCCCTTTTTGCCGAGAAGCACATGCTTGATGCAGAGCTTTGCGGAGCGGACTATCCAGAGACCCTTCTTTTCAAGAAGATCATAAACACCTCTTACAGAGCCGTTGGAGCTGTTTTCGATAGGCACAACGCCGTAGGAGCAGAGTCCTGATGCAACAGCATCAAAAACAGCGTTGAAGTTCTTTACGAACATCAGTCTTCCTCTGGGGAAGAGCTTGTCGCAGGCTGCCTGAGAGTTGCCGCCCTCAACACCGGGGCAGGCAACGAGACCTGTCTTGGGGAAGATCTCATCAGCAGGGAGCAGTGCAGCGCTGATCTTTTCGGCAAGGGGATTGTTTGTGTCCATAAGCTCGCTCTGGCGTGCCTTTGAAAGATCCATGAGGGTGGTGAAAAGTCTGTGGGAGTACATCTCAAGGTCTCCTGACTTTTCTGCAACTCTTGCCAGAACCTCGCGCTCGCGGGACTTGCTCAGTACAGGCAGCTCATTTTCCTTCTTGTACTTTGCAATTTCAACAGCAAGATCCATTCTCTCGAGAAATAGCTCAACCAGCTTGTCGTCGACGCTGTCAATCCTGTTTCTCAGTTCATTTATATCCATTTGTAATTCCTCCAAGCAATACATAATCATCATAAAAATCGGGGTATGATTTTGCAACGCACTGAGCGCCAAGAATCTTACCTCCGCAAAGGCTTGCGGCGACTGACGCAGCCATGGCGATGCGGTGGTCGTTGAAGGTTTCCGTCTCGCCTGCTGTAAGAGTGCCGCCGGAAACAATAAGCTCATCGGGCTTTTCTTCGCACTCTATTCCGAAAGCGCGGAGCATGGAAGCGGTGGTAAAAAGCCTGTCGCTTTCCTTCAGACGCAGCCGTGCGCCGTTGTAAAATCTTGTTTTTCCTTCTGCGCATGCAGCAACAACGGCAAGTATGGGCAGACAGTCGGGAATTTCCTTCAGGTCAACCTCAATGCCGTGAAGAGCGCCTTTTTTTGCAGTTACGTCACTGCCGTCAAAGGTGACGTCAGCGCCGAACTGACGCAGAATATCCGCAACCGCCTTGTCGCCCTGAGGGGAATGAGGGTTCATGTTGCGAATGGTTATCTCACCGCCGATGGCGCCTGCGGCAAGGAAAAATGCAGCAGAGGACCAATCACCCTCAGCAATTAGAGGGTTATCGCAGCGGTAAGACTCGCTGCCGACAGCAAAGCCGTCGTCAGTGCGCCTTATATCAACGCCGAACAGGCTGCTCACATGAGCGGTTATATCGATATAAGGCGCAGATTCAAGTGCGCTTGAGAGCTTTATCTGCCCGCCGCCGCAAAGGGGAAGAGCAAGCAGAAGCCCTGTAATATACTGGGAGCTGACATTTCCGGGGAGGGTGAACTCGCCGCCTCTGAGAGTTCCCGAAATCTCAAAAGGAAGCTTTTCTGCAGAAAAGCCTATGCCATGCTCAATAAGCTGCTGACGCAGCTCACCGAGAGGTCTGTCAGGAAGCCGGCCTGCACCGACAAAGGTAGCCTTCAGGCCCAATGCCGCCGCAACCGGCAATATAAATCGCAGAGTCGAACCGCTTTCACCGCAGTCGAGAACGATTGATTTATCAGAACGTTTTACAGGCGTGATGCTGTAAACTCCGTTCTCAATATTTATCTCAGAGCCCATAGCGCGCAGACAATTGACAGTAGCGTCAATGTCGGCGTTGGACTTTGAAATGGTAATCTGCGTGGGTGTTTCGGAAAGCGCAGCGCAGATGAGCATACGGTGTGCGACGGATTTTGAAGGGATGGAATCGATTGTTCCGCCGAGCACATGAGGGTGCAGGGTTATATCCATGTTATGCTCCTTTCTGCGATTGTTTAGTGAATTAATGTAGCATATTATACTCCTGTGCTTTTTAAGATTCAAGCAAAAATTCATCAAAATGCGAGGGTGTGCGG
Organism: Acutalibacteraceae bacterium; assembly: GCA_045604945.1. Classification (GTDB taxonomy): domain Bacteria; phylum Bacillota; class Clostridia; order Oscillospirales; family Acutalibacteraceae; genus JAISGQ01. Next base: position 2,214 of record JAZUPA010000054.1, on the reverse strand, counting down.
GATTATGATATAAATGTTGAAATAATCATGCAATATGATATAATATTTTTTGTTAGTGACCTGAACTCTGAAATGCAGGAGAGGATGCAATGAAGACGTATTTTGAAGCATACAAAGGAAACGGCAGATATGCTTTTGTAAGCTATTCCCATACTGACAGCGATATGGTTTACCCTGTGATATGTGACCTTCACAATGAAGGATATAACATATGGTATGATGAGGGGATTGCGCCTTCTGCGGAATGGCGGGGGGTTATCAACGAACACATACGCGACTGTGAAGTGTTCGTTGTTTTTGCAACGAAAAATTCCATGGACAGCGTGGAGGTTGTAAAAGAGTGTACCTATGCCATAAACCTGCATAAAAAGCTTCATATAATCTACCTTGAGGAAATTCCCGACAGCGCCATAAGCCCGAATCTCATAGCGGATTTCACAAATAATCAGCGAGTTCACGCGCACGAAATGCACTCAAACGTTTTTGCAAAGCGTCTTCGTGAGCCGCTGGCAGGGTGCAGGGATATTATCGAGCCTGAGATACCTGCAGATAATGAGGATAAACCTGAAAAAGAAAACGTCTCAAATTCTGACGGGGATGGCGGATTTTCTCTACTGAAAGCGTGGAAGGCAGCAAGACCTTCATACAGGAATGCATTTATCAGAGTGATTCTGCTTATTATTTCAACGCTCCTGCTGCCTTTGAATTTGATATTATGGGGCGGAGAGAAAACAGAGTCTGCGAGCGGAATAGTGGTTCTGACAAGTCTTGTAGGAATAATCTGTCTGATACCGCTGATAATGTGGAAGAATAAAACAAAATACGGACAGAATGCTGTGCTGAGCAGTGATAAGCTGCAGAGCGGCTTTATGTCGGAAACAATCTGGACTGCCGTAAGCAGAGTGGTTATTACCCCGTGGGCTATGCTTTTGTACACGATCGGCGCAACCGTTTTCATGAGTGTTGATGCATGGTTCAGCGATTTATGGCCGATATTGGTCATAATGATTTTAACAGATTTTGCATCAGTAATTTTCAGCGTAACGCCGCGAATTATGCTCAATTCCATGTTCAAGGAAAAAAAGGAAGTAAGCGCCGTACCTCTTAAATGGCACCGTGTCTTCTGCGTGACGGAGATAATAAATATCGTCAAGGCAGGATTGATTGCGCTGTGCGGATATGTGATTTATGACGCAGAAATATATGACAGAATGTTCTCGGCCTATGATAATAATATAATATGGGTAGCAGAATTGTGGGGAGAAGCACAGGCTCTTATGTGGATAGCAGCATTTACTGCTATCGTGCGCATTATCATGCTATTCCACGAAAAAGCATTTTTCGGGCTCGGAAAATCACTTATAAACGAAAAATAACGAAATAAAAAAGATTGACGGAACAAATTATTGATGCTATAATGCATTTTAACAGCGACGACGAAGACGAGTATCCGTTCAGAGCACCAGAGAGAGGAAGCCGCAGGCTGAAAGCTTCCTTTGCGAAAACGAGCGGCGAAAACCACTTCCGAGCTGCACACGATGAGTGTTGCCGTTTTCCGCGTTAAGGAGCAATGAGTTAAACCACAGGGTGGAACCGTGTAATTTTTACTCCCCTGAGCAGAAATGCTCATGGGTTTTTATTATGTCAAAAGAAAGGAAATGTTCTCATGAAAGTAATCAACCATGACGGCAGCATTGCCGAATACACCTTTGAAGACGAGATCGGCAGAAATTCCCTTCGCCACACCGCATCTCACATTCTTGCACAGGCAGTAAAGCGCCTTTATCCCGAAACCAAGCTTGCAATCGGTCCTTCCATCAAGGAAGGCTTCTACTATGACTTCGACTGCGAGACTCCCTTTACCGAGGAAGATCTCGCAAAGCTCGAGGCTGAAATGAAGAAGCTCACCAAGGAAAACCTCAAGCTTGAGCGCTTCACCCTTCCCAGAGCAGAAGCTATCGCTCTCATGGAGGAAAAGGGCGAGCCCTACAAGGTAGAGCTTATCAACGATCTTCCCGAGGATGAGGAGCTTTCATTCTTCAAGCAGGGCGACTTTGTCGACCTCTGCGCAGGCCCTCACGTCACATACACTTCTGCAGTCAAGGCATTCAAGCTGACGAGCGTTGCAGGCGCATACTGGCGCGGCAGCGAGAAGAACAAGATGCTCACCAGAATCTACGGTACAGCATTTTCCAACAAGGCAGACCTTGACGA
>JAZUPA010000053.1:0-10215 GCA_045604945.1 Acutalibacteraceae bacterium | reverse complement strand
TATACGTAATATAAAGCGTAACATACACTGGTTTCTAGAAATCTTGTCATTATTAAATTATGAAAATATTGGAGAGTGTATGGTTTAGACCTTCTGAAAAAATATATAAAATAGTTAAATTGTTTGTGGGTATTTCCTTTCCGCAAATATCCACTGACATCATCGGGGCTATTGGGACAAGCTAACTCAATTATTACATATTGATGATCTTTAGCAACTAATAAAGTGGCGATACAGCGTATTGTACAGCATAGAGCCATTCCAATTATGCACAGATAAGTTTAGTGTTTACCGCTTCAAACGCAGTTTACTTGATGATATTTATTCATGCAATGCATTTCATCGGTTTTTCGGCTTTCATCGTTTCTGTTATGCCCTTATCCTCTGACTGTCGGTCAATGTAGGCGAGGTAATCATTAATCTTGCTGGTTATTAACAGGTCTAGATAGAGTGAGTGCTTGTTCTCCTTGATAAACTACAAGTGACGCTATCCTCATATACCAATCAGCTCCTACTCTGTTTCCAGCTCGTCATCACCTGCAAGGTAATAGATGTCGCCAATGAGTTCATAACGCAAACCGGTTCGTTCATCAGTTATGTATTTCTCCATAGTCAACCTCCTATCTGCGTCCGAAACGCTTCTTAACAGGTGCATCGATAACTTTCAGCATCAGCCAGTCGAGTTCGTCGTTGTATTGACCTTCTTGAATAAGCTTATTACGCATAGAATTAAGAGCATTTACAATGACTCTGTGTTCGAAATCATCAAGTTTCAATATGTACTTCTTCTCCATAACAATCAATCCTCCGAATAGCTCGCGAACGGTGCATCTGTGCTGACGAATGTGTCATAGGTAAACGCTGCGCTGAGGCGAAAGCCCACAATAAAACTGTCGAGGTTGGATTCGCTGTTGACTTCGTGCCATGCGTCTACATAGGGAAGAAACATCTTCTTCAATTCTTCGGTCAGTGTTTTAGATAGGATCTCCTCACTGTTTACCATGATTTCAAGCTGCTTCTGAGCCGATTTATTCATCCTCGTACTGCGTTCCTGCGGCTCTATGTTGCCGTAGTAGAATTGTTCTATGAAGGGTCTCATAATCATTTCTCCTCGTTGTTACACTTATATTTTATAGTTTACTTGGCTAATCATCAAATGTGCGAACGAGGAATATGTGTATTACTGCCGATGTATCAACATTTTTTATTTAGTTACGTTATGAACACCCGCACCAAACAGTACAAATCCGAATCTAACTCCTGTGGGAGATGGGTTCGGATTTGTTGTTTTGTTTGATTATCCATATTGAGGATACTTACAATTTATAGAATAATTTTATATTGTATGTAAGCATCTAGATTAAATGTGTGTCAATAAAATTATAAAAATAATTGCTATTTATGATATATATGATAAAATAGTTACAGTGGCACATTTGCATTATTTGTTGATTAAGGTGAAATATGAAAATTCAGGACAGTTTAAAAAAAGGTACGATAGAAATGCTGGTGCTGTTTCTCCTTGACAAAGAGGATATGTACGGCTATCAGCTGCGACAGGAGTTCAAGGAGCGCAGCGGAGGGTATTACCAAATCCCCGATGCATCGCTGTACCCCACCCTATACAGATTGGTGCAGAACGGATATATATCCGAGCGCGAGGAGATAATTGATCGGCGTTTGCGAAGGTACTATCATCTTGAATCCAGCGGAAAAGAACGCCTGACTGAAACTTTGGCAGAATATCACAGGCTGCAGAAAGCAATAAAAATGGTGCTGTCCAGCGATGATTCGGAGGTTCAAGGCAATGTATAAAGCAGGAACAACATATTTAAGACTTGTGAAAAAGGAAATTCCGTGGCTGGGTAGGCCTCGCAGGGATTTTATTAAACTACTAAAAAAAGACATTGTAACTTACTGCGAGAATAATCCCAATACAAATGTTGATGCTTTGATTGAGGAGTTCGGAGAACCAAGAGGAATTGCAGAGAATTTTGTTCAGAATCTAAATCTTGATGCATTGAAGCAATCTGCTAAAGTTGCGGCGGTGGTAAAATTCGTCCTTATTGCTGCATTGGTCTTTTTCATTGCGTTTTATTTAATTACCTACATAACTGCTCCTACTCTGGACAATGGTTATTTCACAGAAGAAATAGACATTGTTTCCCATACCAGATATGATTAAAAAACATCAGCAGCGCTTTTTCGCTGCTGATGTTTTTATGTACAAATATGGAATGCTTATTTTGGTTGCCTTGTATATTGAAAAACAACAATACTAAGAATAAAATAGTATTGTAAGGGAGGTATTTAATATGAAAGGTTTGAAAAGGGTTATATTGGGGCTTACTATGCTTATTATTGTAAGTGCATTTATACTATCGGGCTGTGCAAAGCTTGGCGGCTCAGGAGAGACCACAGATACTCACGAATCCATGCAAGCGCCTGATATTTCGAGAATAGCTGCGTCCACAGAAGGCTATGAGAACAACCGCACAATCAATACGGATAAAATGTCCCGAGACGAAATTCTTGAAACAACCGCAGGAGTATATGCTCTGAATATATTTGACCATAACGTCAATCTGATAGAGTATTTTGAATCGGCAACAGGCCCTCGAACCATACTTTGCGGCAAGCCGGAATGTTACCATAACAGTACAGACTGCAACGCATACATAGATAGTGAATTTTTGGGAATGTACAACGACAGATTGTATTATACCGGAAATATCAGCGGTACAAAAATTTGCAGTATGGCACTTGATGGTTCAGATCATAGAACAGAAATGCTTATTCCCGATGAGCTTATTAAATACGGTTCAGGTCTTTCTGTTCAGATGGACAGCGGTTACCTGTACTGCACAGACAACTCCTTTGAAGAAGATAAAGCGTCATTTTTCAGAATACATATCGAAGATCAATCGGTTGAATATGCAGTTTCGGAGGAGTTTTCCTTGTCTGCTTACCTTGACTGTTATCCGTATAACGATACCCTTTATATTTTCACCGTTGGACTTGTCGGCGATGAACGCGTGGAAACCGAATATGCATATTCATTCACTGATAAAGAGCTTGTTGATCTGAGTGAAATAGCAGTGGGCGGTCCGATCGGGTGTACAGATACTACGCTTTACACCTCTACAGGTCCTAATGTATGGAAGCACGATATTCAGACAGGTGAAAACACCTTGCTTTTTGAAATCGACAGTACCCAGATGTGCAGCAAGACTTTTGACGGCACTTATTTTTATATTGAAGAATGGTCTCTGACAGCGCTCGAAGAACGGTATTTTTTTGTTTACGACCTTGATGGAAAATTAATCTGTAAAGCACCTGTTGATTTTGAAAATCACCATAAGGTTGGAACTTCTCTTTACACAGTAACAAAGGATGCGCTGATTTTTTCAGCAACAACAGGCGAGATGATTGATAGTCTCCTGGATTTTGCTGTACTCAAATCAGATATAGAAAAGGGAGAAATCAGATTTATAGACATATCAGATAATTGATTGTCAAAATAGCTTTTGATACGGAATCAACTACAAGGAGAGTGATGAGGAATGATTCTCGAAATCAAAAATCTTTCAAAAAACTACGGCAAAAAGAAGGCTCTTATTGATTTTACCTATACCTTTGAAAACGGTGTTTATGCCATTCTTGGCCCTAACGGTGCAGGAAAGAGTACGCTTATAAACCTCATATCCGATAATATCACACGGCAGAGGGGAGATATTCTCTGTGATGGAAAGGATATTCTGTCTCTTGGCAGAAGTTACCGTAAGAAAATCGGACTCATGCCCCAGTCGCAGGGAATGTACGAGCAGATGACTGCCCGGCAGTTTCTTATGTACATGGCACAGGTAAAGGGAATATCCCCAAAAGATGCAAAGCAGCAGGTAAAGGAGCTCCTTGAGGTCGTCAATCTTTCAGAGGTGGCTCACAAGAAACTCGGCAGCTTTTCAGGTGGCATGAAGCAGAGGGCACTGCTTGCACAAGCACTTTTAGGAACTCCCGAACTTCTTATGCTTGATGAACCTACCGCAGGTCTTGACCCCGAGGAGCGTGTCAGACTTCGCAATTACATATCAATGCTGGCGCAGGATAAAATTGTTCTTATTACCACTCATATCACAAGCGATGTTGAGGATATTGCCGACAAGGTTCTGATAATGAAAAACGGACAGCTCATCTGCGCACAGGCAATGAGCGAGCTGTTTGAAAACACAGGCACAGACGGTCTTGAGGAGGCATATATCGCCACACTCCACAAGGAGGATAACGATGTTTGAGTTGAAGAGAGTTCTCTTTTCAAAGCCCGTAGTCGGCGCTCTTGTTATCCTCATTATATTAAATGTGTTCTACTACTTTAAGTACGAAAAGAATTCCGATGAATACATAGCAGCGTACAATGAAATCATTGAAAACTGCCAAGGTAAAAACAGTGACGAGACCGAGGAATATCTTTCTTCCCTCAGACAGTCAAATCGTGCAGTTATCCTTGCGAACAACTGGGAATTATATGAAGTAGATACCAAGGCGGAATATATAGACAGTCTGTATGCCGCTTATGACGATGAAACCGTTTCCGCAATAGTAAGCGGAACATACATAGTCAGTGAAGAAGAGTATAACCGTGCGTGGGAAAGCAACGATGCCATAGCTGCCATGAGCAGTCAGCTAGAGCATCTTGATAGCTTCTCAAACTATTACGACAGCATAGTACAGAACGCTCAGTCCATGGGTATGTTCTCAATTTTCTCAGATCCCAATTCCTTTGCATACAAGAATATTCAAAAGACCGTAGAGGATTTTGAATGTATAAAGAATGTTCAGGTCACTCTTGACAACGAGCTTGCTATCAATTCTGTTTTTTCGGGGAAGCTTGCGGATTACAGCGTGTTTGCCTTTATGCTTGTTGCGGCTCTTATGTTTATCGTTGAGCGCCGCAACGGTCTGTGGGAGCTTATTTACTCCTCCAAAAACGGACGGGGCATTATGATACTCAACAGAGTTTTGGTGCTGTTAGTTTGCTCCTTTGTATCTGTTACACTGCTTGTAGGCGGAAGATTTGCACTTGCCTGTCTGTTAAACGGCGGAGCAGGTGACCTTTCCCGCGCAGTGCAGTCCAATTCACTGTTTGGCGGTATTGCTCAAAATATCTCCATGGGCGGATTTCTGATCGAATATTATGTGTTCAAGATTGTTGGTATGTGGCTTGCAGGTATGGCGGTATGGCTCATACTCCTGCTTTTCTCGAACACCAATGCAGCAATAGCGGTTTCATCTGTTTTTATTGCTCTGGAGTATGTGCTGTTTACTACTATTCCTGACAGCTATTCCCTGGTAGTATTGCGATTTGTAAATATCTTTGCATTCGTGGATTTTGAGCGCATATTCGGTGCATATCTGAATATTGATTTGTTCGGCAATGTCGTAAACGGTTCGGCAATAACAATAGCCCTTATCCCTGTGGCAGCCATACTGCTTATAGGTGGCTGTGTTGCATGCGGATGCTTCAAAAAACCTATCACCTCACCGAGCATATTTACACGGCTTTTTGATAAGCTTCAGAAATTCTATGACAAAATGGTATCACGCCTTGGGCTCTTCGGTAATGAAATGCACAAGATACTTATTCATCAAAAAGTTCTGGTACTGATTGTTTTTCTTTTGCTTTGGGCGACCTTTTTTGCTGCTGTTCCTGTCCCCGATGGTGGCTATGATGCTGCTGAAGCCTACAACAAGAGTCTGTACGAAGGTGCCGTAAGCCAGAAAATGCTGGAAGAAATAGACAGCGAGATCGATTCTCTGCTGTCACTGAGTATTCGCAGTCAATACGAAGAAACCAAGCTTGCGGCACTGCAGGGCATTCGCTTTGAAGCTGAAATGCTGCTTTCTAAAGGTGAAGCAGACGGCATTTCTTATTATTTGATTGACAGCTCAGTTTATGATGCACTTGTCTCGGAGGATGCAAACGACTCTGCACTGATAGCATTGCTGTTTGTTGTTCTCATGTTCGCCGGTATTTTTGCCTACGAAAACAAGAACAACACAAAAGCCATTCTCCGAAGCAGTGAGAATGGCATGAACAAGATATGGCGAGTAAAGGCAGGTGCTGCAATACTTCTGACCACCTTTATTTGGGCGGTGATTTACGGTACTCAGATAGTCCTTTGTTCTTTCACTTACGGCGGTCTGCATACTCTGAACGTTCCTATAGGCAGTTTTCTTGAAATGACAAGTTTGCCCTCGTCTATGACAGCAGGCACATGGCTCGTGCTTATCTATCTGCTCAGACTGCTTATTATGTATTCGCTGACAGGTGCGACGGTCTTTATTTCAGGATTGCTGAAAAATGTTAACCTTGCAACGATAGTCTGCTGTGCAGTACTTATTCTTCCAGCTCTGCTCTTTGCAATCGTGGGAAACGGTGCGATAAAGATAACCTTTGCAGATGCACTTGTTTACGGAAATGACTATATGTCAAAATCCAATCTTATTTTAAATACCTCACTACTTGCCGCAGGCGTACTATCCTTTGCGGGAAGCTTTGTTGCGTGGAAACAACATAAGGTGTAGCAGATTTAAGATTGATCTATCATCAATATGGATATTTCAGTCCATAGCAGAAGCCCGCACATCTGTGCGTGCTTCTGTTTGTATTTTATGCATTATAAATAATCTCAACTTCATCAAACATTGAGGTATCCTCAAGCGAGCTCATCAGCGTATCCCACTGACTGCTGCTTCCTGCAAAGTAAATTCTTTCGAGAGCAGGACATTCAAGAAATGCATTTTTACCTATGGCAATTTCCGAGTTCTTAATATGAACCTCGGTTAATGAATTGCATCCGTTAAACGCCTTTTCTTCAATGAGCAGCACAGACGCAGGAATGGTTATTTCTCTCAGCCCTGATGATTGGAATGCATATGAATCTATCAGAATTAAACCATCCGGAAGATTGATATGGTTCAGTTCAAATGCACCTCTGAAAGCACGGTTATAAATAGCGAGCACACCATCGGGGACAGTATATTCTCCGCTGCGGGCAAGAGGATATGCAACGAGAATTGTCATATCCTTTGTATACATGACTCCGTCTACAGCAGTGAAATATGCATTTTCAGGATCCACGGTTATTTCCTGCAAGCTTAGGCAAGTCGCAAAACAGCTTTCACCAATAGACGATACTGTACTTGCAAAATGAATAGTCTCAAGTGATCTGCAGCCGGCAAATGCAGATTCACCAAGTATTTCAACCCCTTCGGGTAAAACCAGATTCTTAAGATTTTCGCAAGAATCAAATGCATTGTCTTTTATCTCACGAAGAGATGATTGCAGTTCGATCTCTTCTATTGATGATTTATAAAATGCTCTTACTCCGATTTTGCTGATGCTGCCTTTTATTTCCACTTCTTCAAGAGAACTGCAATACGCAAACGTCCCCTGTGGAACAGAATTTATTTTTTCTCCTAAAACAACCTTTTTCAATGACTCACAATGCTCAAATACATCTTCTTCCATTGTAATCACATAGTCGGGAATCACAACCTCCTCAAGCGATGTGCAAAAACCAAATGCACTTTCACAGACTTTAGATACAGTTATAGGAATGTTTATATTTTTTAGATTTTCGCACTTGTAGAATGCGCCGTCACCTATAATCGACAGCCCGTAAGGAAGCTCAATATCGGTCAGAGAAACGCATTGACCGAAGGCTCTTGCTCCAATGTATTTTAATCCGGAGGGTAAATTGATATTACTGAGCGATACACACCCCTTGAACACATCTGCGCCTACTTCAACACAGGATTTCGGCAATGTGACCGAGGTTATATCCTTGTTGTTCATAAACACAAAATTATCAAGGCCAAACACCGTATATCCCCCGATGGTGTCAGGTACGGATACCTCTGTGTCACTCCCGATATATTCACTCAAAAATGCACCACATTCGGGGTGAACTCTGTATTTGTAGTCACCGTCAGTATATTCGGTTTCTCCAATGCCGACAAAATGCAGCACATAGTTGGGAGTATAGTCATCACCTAAAAGCTCGCCCTCAAGCAGCCATTCCTCCAGCCCGTCCCATTCATACTGAGGCTCAACAGGCTCGGGTTTAAATATTTCTGATTCAACAACAGTTTCATTGGATATTGCATCACGCATCTGGGATATTTTACTAAAGCATACAACAGCAGCAACGATCCCAAGTACAAGGACAATTGCCGAAACGGAAATGGCAACAATTAACGTTGTATTTCTACTTTTCTTCTCCATACACTTACCGCCTTCCTTTATGCTGCTTCTGACTCGGCAAAGGTACTGCCAAGATCGAAAGTGCGTGTAACATTTCCGTCATCAGTAGAGTAAGTAACTGTCAGTTCGGTATTACCGTAAGAAAGTTCGGCATAGGATATAATATGCCCTCTTGCAGAAGATGCATCTTCTGCAAGAATCATCATCTTTCCTTCTCCGAACACCTCAGAAATAACTATCTGACGTGAATATGAAGGGCAGTAGACGACCAGCGGCCAGCTTATCAATCCAACGTTTTCATAACATTGGCTCTTTATGCCTACTTCTGTATCATAGAAGTAGTGAACCGTATTTCTGTCCTCAGAGGTATCAAGATGGACGATATTCTCAGCAAGCTGTTCGCAGGCTGCATGATTGAAATCCTCGGTATATGCTTCTTCAAGAATAGTACCGTCACTCTTATAAATTATATAATGAGTGCCTTCCAACGATACATTTTCACATAAAAACTGTTCGGGATACTCAACAGGAGGCTCATAGAGGAAATATCCTGCCGGTGTAACAAGATTGAGCCAGCCTTCCTCATAATTCACTTCGGCTGTGACTCCTAAAATAGCCGCCAGATCGACAAAAGTCATTCTGACATAGTAGTCGGAAGCATCATAGCCATCCTCCAGACCCCACATTTCCTTTGAATATGTAGTAGAAGTTGGCACCATATAATAATCATTTATCCAGAAATAAGATTCTGTAGGGATATACTCCTGACAGTATGTTGAAGCAGTGTAGTTTTTGCCTCCGAGATACCATTCAGCGCTGTAGCTGGCAATAATTGTACTCATTTGCATTGTCAGTTCAGATGAATAAGTACCGCCAAGCAGCTCAACAAGATACTTAAAGTTGCGGTCATCTCCTGTGCTGTCAGGAGGCAGGTCATAGTCTGCGGCAGGTGCGCAGATTCTGATATCCCCATAGTATCCACCCAGTTTCCAGTCATAGTCAAAGGTAAAATTCGGATCGAGAGTAAAGCCGTCGCACTCCTTAACCTTCACCGGAACACCGTCTATACGAAGTTCCGTAATCTCAGGCTTTATTATGTCTGCTCTTATCTCATCAGTTATCTGGGAATCGGTAAGAGAAAGACTGTCCAGCAGGTTGATGTAATCCTCCTGAATGGTGGGCAAAAGCGCAGATTTGGTGTAATAATAAGTTTCATGATTTATTGTGTAGTAAAGAAGAACTATCTCATCGTTTCTGCCAAAAGTCTCTTCGTCAAGACGAACGCTGAGCGTAGGTCTTGTGCGAATATCCCTAAGAAGTCCCGTAAGCTCTTCTTCAACCACCTGAAAGTTATACAGCTCGTTTGTCTTTTCAAGGTACTTATAGACGTTGCCAAGTTGGTCATAGCTTGATACAGTGACAACGGCATCCTGCCCCGAAACCGTTACATCGAGGCCGTAGAATTCAGCCACCTGAGCAGCGGCATCACGCTTGTAGCTCATCATGCGCTCGTAGTAGTTGCATTTTGCGTGAGGATAGTAATAGAGAATCCCCTCATAAACTCCGTATCCGTAATCCGAGTAATCGGAATAGATGTGAATATCGAATGGCATAGACTCGGAGCGCAGAGTATAAACCGTGCATTGAGTTTCATCGGATTCCAAAGGCTCATATTCCTCAATTATGGAAAAGTCGATGTTGAACAGATACTCTGCCGCCTGTTCAAGCTCCGCTGCGGTGTACTTTTCATAAACATAGTACGGTTCGTATTCCTCCACTACCGCAGGGACACCTTGTCCCTCATCATGCAAGCGAAAGTCGCATGCCGATAGTATTGTCAGAAGAATAAAAAACGATAATATTATGCAATATACTCTTTTCAAAATAAGGCTCCTTTCGAATAATACTCTATATTAAATATACATGGTACAATTTTCTTGTTGGTGACAAAA